>NZ_JBSFRM010000002.1:133956-155736 GCF_053589235.1 Gordonia sp. NPDC003376
CCGCAACCCGAACACACCACGCAACCACCCCCAAGCGGTCACCACCCATCGCGACCCAACAGAGGTTTCGACAGCCGGCCGGCGTCGCCACCGCGACGACGACCTGCTCAACCACCCCGAAAGCCGAGGAGCGCAGCGACAAGTCGAGTCGAAATCCCCGCCGGCCGCAAACACGAGGCAACCACCCCCAAGCGGTCACCACCCATCGCGACCCAACAGAGGTTTCGACAGCCGGCCGGCGTCGCTATCGCGACGACGACCTGCTCAACCACCCACAACAGCGCAACTCACCCGGCGGCGCGCCCGGCCACACGGTGCCCGTTACGCAACGGCGGCGGCCATCGCCTCTCGGGGTGCGGGGAAACCGGTGAACTGTTCGACCTGACCGAAGGCCTGATGCAGGAGCATCACCAAGCCCCCGACCACGCGCCCGCCCGCGGCGGTCACCGCGGCGGCCAGCGGCGTCGGCCACGGGTCGTAGATGACGTCGACCACGCGCGGTGCGGTGGCCAAGGCCCCGATCAGCACCGACGTGCCATCGCCGGGGACCGTCGACACGGCCACCGCGGACTCCGCACAGCGGCTGCGTAGCGCCGAGGTGTCGGTGAACGGAACGACATCGGCGTGCATCCCGAGCCGGTCGGCGAGCGCCGGCACGGACGCGGCCCGGCCGGCGTCGCGGGCCACGACGGTCAGCGCGGAGATCCCGGCGGCAGCCAGCGCGGCGACCGTCGGCAGTGCGGTGCCACCAGCGCCGATCACGACCGCCGAGACCGGCAACGACGATCCGACGGTGCCGGCGTCGACGCCGAGTTCGGCGAGCGCACCGATCATGCCGTCGATGTCGGTGCAGTCGGCGCGCCACCCGTCGGCGGTCCGCACCAGGGTGTTGGCCGATCCCACCAGGACGGCGCGTTCGGTCCGGAGGTCGGCGTGGGCGAGCGCGGCGAGCTTGCCGGGCATGGTCACCGAGAATCCGACGTAGTCGGCGCCGGCGTCGTCGACCAGGCCGGGCAGGGCCTCGGCACTGCACTCCCGACGCCCATAGGTCCAGTCGTCCAGACCCAGCGCCCGGTAGGCCGCACGATGCAGATCCGGGGAGCGCGAATGCGACACCGGCAGGCCGAGGACGGCGGCCCGGCGTGCGTCTCGCCCACCGAACGGTTCGACGAGCGGGGGCGGGCCCAGCGGCAGACGCTGATCGATACCCATGGTCACCGGCAGGTGATGAACTTGTTGGCGCACGCCTTGGAGATGTTGCGGCGGTGCTGGTCGAAATCGGCCGTGAACAACGTCGTCCCCTTGGCGTCGACAGTCACGAAGTACAGCCAGTCCCCGTCCGCCGGATGCTCCATCGCCTCGAGCGCCTTCTCGTCGACCGCCCCGATCGGGGTCGGCGGCAAACCCTTGTGGACGTAGGTGTTCCAGGGGGTGTCGGCCTTGAGATCATCAGAATGCACGTCGATGTCGGTCACCGCAGCCGTGTAGTTTGCGGTCGAATCAAACTGCAGCTCTTGGTTTTTCGCGAGCCGGTTGAGAATCACCCGGGCCACCTTGGCGTAGTCGGCGGGCTGGTTGACCTCGGCCTGCACCAGCGACGCGGCGACCATCGTCTGATACGGCGTCAGACTCGACTGGTTGTTGGTCAACAGCCCCCACTGCTCGTAGCGGTGTGCGCTCTCGGTGATCAGGTACTTGAGGATCTCGGTGGCCGACTGATGCGGATCGATCGACTCCCAGGTGCCCGGTGCGATCAGGCCCTCGATCCGACGATGGTCACCCGCGAGTGCGTTGAACGCCGCCTGCGCCCACTGCGGAATCCCGAGATCGGCGACGCTGCCGTCGGCGGCGGCCTGCTGCAGCTGCTCGACGCTCACGCCGATCCGGTCGCCGTTGATCTGCACCGCTGTCTGGTTGGAGATCATCTGGAAGATCCCCGACGTGGTCGTCCCGTCGGGCAGCTTCTTGGAGTCCAGCTGCAGACCGGCAGGCACCACGATCCGGCCGACCCGATGGGACGAGTCCGGGTCGCTGATCATCTCGACGGCGGTCTTGGCCGGGATCTCGGTGCGGAGCTTGTAGTAGCCACCCGGGAGCGCGGCGCCGTCGGCGGCGTCGACGAAGGCACGGGTACTGCCGACCACGTCGTCGTCGGCGAGAATGGTCCCGATCTGCTTGATCGACGAGCTGTCGGGGATGTGCACGAGCACGTCAGAGGTACCCGCCGCGTTCGTGTAGTCCTTGCGGGAGTCGAACAGACCCGCCATGGTGGCGCCGATCACGCCGACCGCCACCACGATCACCGCCAGCACCGATGCGGCGATGATCATGCCGATCCGGCGGCGTCGGCGACGACGCTCGGCGGCCGGGGTCCGCTCGGGATGATCGACGATGTCGTCGTCGAGGGTCGCCAGAGCACGATCCTCGGCGTCGGGGGTGTCGAAGTCCGGAAGGTCACCGCCGGGGGTGTCGAACCCCGTCGTCTCGTAACCCGGGACCCCGAGGTCGGGAAGGTCGGCCGGCAGCGTGGGATCGGCGGCTGCAACCAGTGCGCCCGGGGCGATCGCCGATCGCCGATCGGCGTCGGCACGCCAGGCGGCCTCGCTCCATTCCGGTTCCACCACCGGGGTCTCGGTGACGGATCGGGTGTGCCGATGCGGCTCGACCGTCTCGACGGCGCCGAGGTCGATCGCGGGGTTCTCGACAGCGCTCATGTGGGCCGTGCTCGTATCGAAGGTGCCCGTATCAAACGCGCCCGTGCCGAACGTACCCATGTCGAATGCGCCCGTGTCCACGGCACCGGTGGCCGCCCCGGCGGGCGAGGTCGCGGGGTCGAACTCGGCGCGTACCGCAGGCATCGTTTCGACCGGTGCGGTCGTCTCCACCGGTCCGGTGGTCTCGACGGGAGCCGGGGCCCGGACTCCGCGGCTGCGCATCGACTGTGGCGGGCCGTCGGCAGCCGGAGCGACCCGGGTGACGGGCGCGGCGGGTGGCGCGGGCTCGGCGCGGGCAATCCGCTGATCGCGCGGGGTGGGATCGGGCGGGGTGGGATCGGGCGGTGGCGTGGCCGCCGGTGGTCGGACCGGTGATCCATCCGTCCCACCGTCGGCGCGACGCCGGCGGTGTCGGGTGGTGGGACGCTCGCCGTGCGGCTGTGTGAAATACCGCAGCCGATCGGGATCCATTCCCCCATCGGCGTTCCCGGGATGCTCCCGATGCCGATTCCGATGACGTTCGTCGGTCACCGCGGATGATCCCTTCCCTCGTCCCCCGGCAGCGCCGGCTCGGGAATGCTCCCGGTCGCCGCCCGGTACGTGCACGACCTGTGCACCACTGTCGGGCCGACCCGATCGGGATTCCCGACCGGACGGCCCCTCTTCACGGCGCGCGAGGTCATCGACGCGCGTCCAGCCATCCCTGCAGAATAGCGACCGCTGCGGCCTGATCGATCACACCACGCGACGACTTCGCCGAACGGCCACTGGCCCGCAACGCCTGCGCTGCGGTGACCGTGGTGAGACGCTCATCGGCGTACTCGATCGCGATCGGAGCGATCACCGGGGTCAGCGCGTCGCCGAACCCACGGGCCGCCTCGACGGCCGGCCCGTCGGTGTTACGCAGCGTCTTGGGCAGACCGATCACCACACCGATGGCCTCGTACTCGGCCACCAGCTCCGCGATCCGGGCGATGTCGGTGCCACCGCCGATGTCACGACGCACGGTCTCCACCGGCGTGGCCAGTATGCCGTCGGGATCGCACACCGCGACCCCGACGCGGACACTGCCGACGTCGATCCCGAGGCGTCGCCCTCGCTGGAATGCCATCAGGCGAGCAGCTCGCGAATCCGCCGGACCGCGGCGTCCAGTCCTCCCGGCTCGGTCCCCGATCCCTGCGCGAGGTCGGGCTTGCCACCGCCGCGGCCGCCGACCAGCGGGGCGATCTCCTTGACGATGTCGCCGGCCTTGACACCGCCGGCGCGGGCGGCATCGGTGGTGGCGATCACGAACGGCACCTTGGTCTCGTCGCCCTCGCCGGTCTGCGAGAAGAGCGCGACCACCGCGGCGCGGTCAGCGATCTTGCCGCGCAGATCACCGGCGACCGACCGCAGGCCGTTGGCGTCGAGCCCCGCCAGCGTGCCCTGCACGAGAAGGGTGTCGCCGACCGTGGTGGCGGTGTCGAGCAGACCGGATGCGGCGGCGCGGGCGGCATCGGCACGGATCCTGTCGAGCTGCTTCTCGGCGTCGCGCAAGCGCGTCACGAGCTGTTCGACACGTCCGGGAACCTCATCGGAGGGCACCTTGAGCGACGAGGCGAGACCGGCCAGCAGGGCGCGTTCCCTGGACAGGTAGCGGAACGAGTCCATGCCGACGTACGCCTCGACACGGCGGACACCGGAACCGACCGACGACTCGCCGATCAGGGTCACCGGGCCGATCTGCGCCGACGACGCGACGTGGGTGCCACCACACAGCTCCATCGAGAACGGGCCACCGATCTCGACGACGCGCACCTGGTCGCCGTAGTTCTCGCCGAACAGGGCGAGCGCTCCCATCGCCTTGGCCTCGGTGAGGCCGGTCTCGAAGGTGTTGACCTGATAGTTCGCCTCGACCGCGGCGTTGGAGATCTCCTCGATCTCGCGACGCTGCGCCTCCGACAACGGCTTGCCGGAATGGAAGTCGAACCGCAGGTAGCCGGGACGATTGAGCGAACCGGCCTGGGTGGCACCGGGACCGAGCACCTGCCGCAGCGCGGCGTGCACCATGTGGGTGCCGGAGTGTCCCTGGGTGGCGCCGTGCCGCCAGGACTGGTCGACCGCGGCGAGCACCTCGTCGCCCTCGGCGATCTCGCCGTCGTCGACGACCACCTTGTGCAGCCACACCGACTTGCCGACGCGCTGTACGTCGGTCACCGACAGCTTGACGCCGTCGCCGGTGGTGATGGTGCCGGTGTCGGCCATCTGGCCGCCCGACTCCGCGTACAGCGGGGTGCGGTCGAGGATGACGGTGAGTTCCTGGCCGGGAGCCGCGCTGGTGATGCGCTGCCCGTCGGAGACCAGACCGAGCACCTTCGCCTCGGAGACCAATTCGTCGTAGCCGGTGAACAGGGTGGGTCCGCGGTCGAGGAACTCGCGGTACACCCCGGCGTCGGCGTGCCCGGTCTTCCGTGCGGTGGCGTCGGCCTTGGCGCGGGCCTTCTGCTCGTTCATGAGCTCGGTGAACCCGGCTTCGTCGACCTTCAGGCCGGCCTCCGACGCCATCTCCAGGGTCAGATCGATCGGGAATCCGTAGGTGTCGTGCAGGGTGAACGCGTCACTGCCCGACAGGGTGGTCCTGCTGGCCGCCTTGGTGGCCGAGGCGGCGTCGGCGAACAGCCGGGAACCGGCCTCGAGGGTCTTGCCGAAGGAGTTCTCCTCGCCCTCGGCGACGGTCAGGATGTGCTCGCGCTGCTCGGCGAGTTCCGGATACGACGGGGCCATCAGGTCGATCGCCTTGCCGATGAACTGTCCCATCGCCGAGTCGGCGCCGGTGGGACCGCTGCCGGTGCCGGCGAGCAGACGTGCCGAGCGCACCACCCGGCGCAGCAGGCGGCGCAGGACGTAGCCGCGGCCGTCGTTGCCGGGCAACACACCATCGCCGATCAGCATCGCGGCGGTCCGGGTGTGGTCGGCGATGACGCGGAACTTCACGTCGTCGTCGTGGACGCCGGCACCGTAGCTGCGGCCGGTGACCTCGGCGGCGAGGTCGATGATCGGCTTGAGCAGGTCGGTCTCGTAGACGTTGTCGACGCCCTGCAGCAGGCAGGCGACACGCTCGATGCCCATGCCGGTGTCGATGTTCTTCTTCGGCAGCGGGCCGAGGATCTCGTAACCCTCTTTGCCGCCACCCGGACCGCGGACGTTCTGCATGAACACGAGATTCCAGATCTCGATGTAGCGGTCCTCGTCGGCCTCGGGGCCACCCTCTATGCCGTACTCGGGACCGCGGTCGTAGAAGATCTCCGAGCACGGACCGCACGGTCCGGGCACGCCCATCGACCAGTAGTTGTCCTTGAGTCCGCGACGCTGGATGCGTTCGGCCGGTACGCCGATCTCGTCACGCCAGATGCTCTCGGCCTCGTCGTCGTCGAGATAGACGGTGGGCCACAGCTTCTGAGGATCGATCCCGTAGCCGCCGTCGGCGACGCTGTCGGTCAGCAACGACCATGCGAAGCCGATGGCCTCCCGCTTGAAGTAGTCACCGAAGGAGAAGTTGCCCGCCATCTGGAAGAAGGTGTTGTGGCGGGTGGTGATGCCGACCTCGTCGATGTCGAGGGTGCGCACACACTTCTGGACGCTCGTGGCACGCGGCGACGGTGGGGTCTGCTCGCCCAGGAAGAACGGCTTGAACGGGACCATGCCGGCGTTGACGAACAGCAGGTTGGGATCATCGAGGATCAGTGATGCGCTGGGGACCTCGAGATGTCCGGCCTTGATGAAGTGATCCAGAAACCGCTTCCGGATGTCATGCGTCTGCACTAGGTTGTCGTCCTCGGTGAGAATTCGGTATCGGTATCGGTGTCTGCCACTGCGACACTCCCTGCCACTGCGACACTCCAGACTACCGCCGGTGCCCGCGGCGACCGGTCACCGGCGTCGCCGAATCCCGCGCACGATCGATCTCAGCTTGCCCAGACGTGCCGAGATCTCGCGTTCGAAGCCGTGGTCGGTGGGCTGATAGTAATCGGTCCCGACCAACTCGTCAGGTGGATATTGCTGCGGCACGACCCCGTCCGGATGATCGTGCGGATACCGATAGCCGACGCCGCTGCCCATCTTCTTGGCACCGGCGTAATGCGCGTCACGCAGATGAGGCGGAACCGCGCCCGCCTTGCCGGATTCGACGTCGGCGATCGCCGCCCCGATCGACGACACCACCCCCGCCGATTTCGGTGCGGTGGCCAGGTGGATGGTGGCCTGCGCGAGGGCCAGCCGGGCCTCGGGCATGCCCACCAGCGCCACGACCTGGGCAGCGGCCACCGCGGTCTGCAGTGCCGTGGGGTCGGCCATCCCGACGTCCTCGCTGGCATGGATCATCAGCCGCCGTGCGATGAATCGCGGATCCTCCCCCGCGGTGATCATCCGGGCGAGATAGTGCAGCGCGGCGTCGACGTCGGAGCCGCGGATGGACTTGATGAACGCCGAGGTCACGTCGTAGTGCTGGTCACCGGCACGGTCGTAGCGCACCGCGGCGCGGTCGATGGCGGCCTCCACGTCGGCGAGGTCGACCACCGGGACGTCCGGACGGGTGTCACCGGTGTCGGCGTCACCGATCTCGGCATGGTCCCCGGACTCGGTCTCGTCCGGCGCCTCGGTCTCCTCGGTCTCCTCGGGCGCCTCGGTCTTCTCGGGCGCCTCGGTCTCCTCGGGCGCCTCGGGCGCCTCGGGCGCCTCGGGCGCCTCGGTCTCGTCACGTGCCCCGGGTGCCCCGGTCTCGGGATCGTGAGGTGTGCCGGTCCGGTCGGGCGTCGCGACAGCGTCGGCGGCATCCCGGGAGACGACGTCGGCGGCGGCCTCGAGGGCGGTGAGCGCGCGTCGGGCGTCTCCCCCGGCGACGGCGACGAGATGGTCGTAGGCGGCATCGGTGACCTGCACCGACCCGCCCAGACCGCGCTCGTCGACGACAGCGCGGGCCAGCACCTCACGGATGTCGTCGTCGGTCAGCGACCGCAACCGCAGGACCAGCGAGCGCGACAGCAGCGGCGACACCACCGAGAACGACGGGTTCTCGGTGGTCGCGGCCACCAACAACACGATCCGGTTCTCGACGGCGTCGAGCAGGGCGTCCTGCTGGGTCTTGGAGAAGCGGTGGACCTCGTCGATGAACAGGACGGTCTGTTCGCCGTCGACGAGTCGGCGGCGCGCCACCTCGATGACCGCGCGGACCTCCTTGACCCCGGCCGACAGCGCCGACAATGCCTCGAACCGCCCACCGGCGGCAATCGAGATCAACGACGCCATGGTGGTCTTGCCGGTCCCCGGTGGCCCGTACAACAGCACCGACGCAGCGCCCGAGCCGCTGATCAGACGCCGCAGCGGCGACCCGGTGCCCAGCAGGTGCTTCTGCCCGACGATCTCGTCGAGCGATCGCGGCCGCATCCGCACCGCCAGCGGCGCCGTCGGCGAGGGCGGTGTGGTGAGCGCGGTGGCGGCCGGACCCGACGATGCCGCCACGGGCGGGCCCGGGGTTGTCGGTCGGGTCGGGTCGGGAGAGGCGAAGAGTCCGTCCATCACCCGCGTCAGGACAGCCAGGTCCGGTGCAGGGCCACCCCGACCGCCGCCGCGAACTCGGCGATGGCGTCGTCGTGTCCACGGGCGAACGCCGCCAGATCGGTCCAGCGGGCCACCAGCACACGCGGGTCGTTGGTGTGCAGGGCCCAGTCGTGGGCGTACCGGGACGGCATCGCATCGTCGGCGGCCTCGAGGTGGGCCATCGTCGGATCGACGGCGACCGCCGCGTCGTCGACGTCGTCGTCGGGCAGCATCCACACCGTCGACAACCACACCCACAGCAGCCGCGCGATCAGGATGCGGTGTCCGACCTCGCGATCACGGTGCAGCGCGGGCCAGATCGCCATGACCTCCGACCGCCAGGCCTCCACCACGGCGACCTCGAGGTCGCGGCGGCGGTCGAGCGCCTGCGGGTTGAGCCCGGCCGGGAAGGTGACCAGCGCATAGGCGACGTCGAGGCCGGCGTCGCGGAAGCCACCCCACTCGTAGTCCATGAACTGCACGCCGGCGTCGTTGAACAGGATGTTCTCCGGACCGACGTCCGACGGGCTGAACGCGCGGTACTCGCCGCCGTCGAACAGCGCACACGCCTCGTCGAAGGAGGCACTCACCGCGGAACTCATCTCGACACCGAGATCGGCGGCACGACTGCGCGCCACCCGCACCGCGCGGTGGGCCTCGTCGCGGAGGATGTCACGGCCCTGGATGCCCTTGGGTCCGCGGCGGACGAGCGCCTGGAAGTCACCCTCACCGCCGACGGTCGCCGCGTGCATCCGACCGAGGGCCTGTCCCCACGCGCTCAGTGCGCGGGAGATCTCGACGACATCGGTGCCCGACAGCATGGTGGTCATCGCGTTCCCCCGCCCCAGATCCGAGAGCACCATCAGCAGCGCATCCGGATCGGAGGCGATCAGCTGCGGTCCGGGACGGGATTCGGTGGGCAGCGCGGTGGCGTACTTGTAGGACGCGATCTCGCGGTGGAAGGCGCGCGGATCCTCGTGCTCGGGCAGGGCCTTGATCACCAGGGTGCGGTCGAGCGACAGCGGGTTCTGGGCCACCCGGACCCGGATCACCGTGGTACGACCACTTCCACCGAGGTCCTCCGGGTCCGCGAGGACCACCGGGGATCCGGCTCGATGGGACAGCAGGGCCTCTGCGGCTCGCACCACGCTCGTGGTGCGGCTCTCTGTGATGACCGTCATGGCGTCCTCCACGGTACCCAATCGCGCCGACGAACGACACGGCGCACGGACTTTCACGCTCGATCGGATGACGTGTGAGCGTCGTGCGATCGGCCCGCGATCAGCCCGTGACCGGGCCCGCGGCGGCGTCGTCGACGAGCCCGGGACCACCGCCGATGCCGGGATCGACGGCCGGCGCACCGGGGGTCACACCCGGATCGGTGCCGGGCGCGCCGGGGTCGCCCTCGGTGAGCGGGCACACGTCCACCGACACCTCGATCTCGCTGCTCGTCGCGTCGGTGTAGATCACTCCGCGCAGCGGCGGGACGTCGTCGTAGTCACGGCCCCACGCCACGGTGACGTGCCGTTCGTCGACGAGCTTGTCGTTGGTCGGGTCGAACGGCAACCACCGGTCGTCGGGCAGCCAGACCGCCGCCCAGGCGTGGCTGGCGTCGGCGCCGAAGATCCGTTCACGGCCGGGCGGCGGGTCGGTGGCCAGATAGCCGGACTCGTAGCGGCCGGCCAGCCCCACCGACCGCAGACAGGCGATCGCGACGCGCGCGAAGTCCTGGCACACCCCCTCGCGGCGCGCCATCACCGTGTCGACGCGGGTGGAGATGGCCGTGGAACCGGACCGGTAGGTGAAGTCGCGGAAGATCCGCGAGGTCAGGTCGGTGACGGCCTCGACGAGCGGCCGTCCCGGGGTGAACACCGCACGGGCGTAGTCGACGACGGCCGAGGTGATCTCGGGCGGGTCGAGGTCATAGGTGAACTCGGCGGCCATCCCCGCGCCGAGGGCCGCGGGACGGGCCTGTTCCCAGGCGGTGCGGGCGGCCGACGACACCAGCAGTCCCTGGTCGATCGGATCGACGTCGACCACCGACACCCCGGTGACCGCCAGCGCGCTGTGCGGGGTGCGCACGTGGAAGTAGGTGTCGATGTTGCCGTAGACGTCCAGGCCGGTCGAGCGGTCGTCGGGTTCGGGGTCGATCCGCACCTCCGAGCTGATCACCCGCTGGCCGGGCAGCTCACGCGGCGTCAGATAGCAGCGGCCGTACGACGACGACACCACGCCGTCGTAGGTGTACCGGGTGCTGTGGATCACCCGGTATCGCCGGGTCGGCGGCGCACTGGTGGTGGGCACGCTCACGATTCACCACCACCGAAACCCCAGATCGGCTGCGCGGGCAGCGGTGGGGCGAAGCGGGTGCGGTTCATGGTCTCGGACAGCTCACGGGCTCCTTCACGCAGTCCGGTCATCAGCTCGACCAGTTCCGACCGCTGCCCGTCGTCGTCGAGGGCGACGAGGTCGGCGGGGTCGGAGCGGCGCAGTGCCGCGGTCATCTCCTCGAGCGTGCGCTCGGCCGACGCCGACCGCAACGCTTCGGGCAAGGCGATCAGGTCCTGCCGCATGCGGTCGAGCTGATAGATCATGGCACGCGGGTTGGACTCGTCGAAGAACACCAGCTGGACCACCGACAGCAACTGGTAGAGGCCACGGCTGCGGCGCCGGTAGATGACCGCCGACTCGTCGGCGATCAGGAACGACTCCATCAACTCTTGCTCGACCGCGGTCGGTTGTTCCGCGGCGAACAGGGCGGCGGCCAGGTCGGCGAGGGTGATCGCCCGTTCGATCCGGCGCCCGAGGTCCATCAGCAGCCAGGCCGCGTCGTGCACCATCGACTCGGCCTGCAGTCCCGACAGCCCGAGCGCCCCGTGCAGGATCTCCTCGTGGGTGCGGGCGAGGTCCGGTGCCAGGTCGAGCCCGGCGTCGCCGGGCACTCCACTCTCGGCGCCCTGGTCACGGGTCCGCGACACCTGGCTCGCCAGGGTCTGCAGGCTGCGTTCCATCGGGGTGAGCACCATCCAGGTGGACGTCGACATCTGGTCGCGGACCGCGCGGGCGGCGGCGATCACGTGGTCCACGGCGTGCGCGACGGTCCCGGGTACCGCCGCGTCGATGGTCAGTGTGGTGATCTTCTCGATCGCGTCGTCGACCTGTTCGTGTGCGGGTTGCCGGGTGAGGTCGTCGACGAGCAGCTCGGCGGTGTGCAGGTGCTCGGCGGTGCCGGTGACGGTGGCGACGCCGTGCAGCAGCAGCGGGACGGCGGCGGTGCCGTTCATCCACGGCCGGTACTGGAAGTCCTGGTAGCGCTCGCGGGCGACCTTGGTCAGGCGGGTCACCATCTCGGTGCGTTCGCCGTAGCGGCCGAACCAGAACATGTCGGCGAGCACGCGCGGGCTGGTCGCGGCGACCGCATCGAAGTACTGCGACACCGCCTGCGGGTCCCCACCGATCGCGATGACCTCGTCGGCCGGTTCGCTGCGGGACTCCGAGCGGCGCGAGACGTGGCCGCCGACATCGGAATTGGTGACCCACACGTCCTTGGCGGCGACCGTGTGCATGGCGGCGCCGTCGATACCGTCGGCGAGGACCGCGCCGAGCCCACCGGGCATGACCGCGTAGCTGGGGCCCTGCGCGACGCTGAACGCGCGGATCGACACAGGTGCCGCGCGCAACGCACCGGGTGCCCGTCCCCCGGTCCGCCCGGGGGTGAGCGTCGGCGCCACCGAATAGCACTCGACACGTCGCGCAGCCCACTCCCCGCCGTGCGCGCCGACCCGGGCCCGGGTGATCTCGGCACCTGCGGTGTCGAGCGCCGGGCCGATGATCTCCTCACCGGTACGGATGTTGGTCAGCACCAGCGTGTCGAGGTCGGCGACGATCTTGGAGAGGTGCAGCCCGTCGCCGCCCCACAGGGTCGCGACCGACGGCAACGCCAGCTCCTCGTCGAGCAACACCGGGGCGACGCGTTCGAGCACGGTGTGCAGCGCCGGGTTCTGCAGCACGCCGCTGCCGAGGGTGTTGAGTACGGTGACCGTGCCCCGCGAGATCGCCTCGACCAGACCCGCGACGCCCAGCCGGGAGTCGGTGCGCAGGTCGAGCGGGTCGGTGTAGGCGGCGTCGACGCGGCGCAGCAGGACGTCGACGCGCTTGAACTTGCCCAGCGAGCGCATGTAGAGGGTGCCGTCGCGGACGATCAGGTCGGTACCCTCGACCAGCGGGAAGCCGAGTACCGACGCCAGATAGGCCTGATCGAAGGCGGTCTCGGACATGCTGCCGGGGCTGAGTACGGCGACCGTCGGGTCGTCGACGCCGGGCGGTGCGTAGTCGAACAGGGCCAGGCGCAGGGTGCCGGCGAACGTCGCCATCGGCCGCGGTGCGCACGCCTGGAACAGCTGCGGGAAGGTCCGCGACACCAGCCGGCGGTCGATGATCGCGAAGCCCATCCCGGACGGGGCCTGGGCGCGGTCGGCATAGGCGACGAACCCGCCGTCGGGCAGCCGGCCCACGTCCACCGCATGCTGGAACAGCGCGTGCGGGCCGGCGACCTCCAACCGGGCGGCCTTGCGGAGGTAGCCGGGGTGGGCGAACACCATCTCCGGTGGGATCAGTCCGGTGCTGATCAGTCGCTGATCACCGTAGATGTCACGCAGGATGCGGTCGAGCAGCATCGACCGCTGGATGACGGCTTTCTCCAGGCCCGCCCATTCGACACCGTCGATGATCAAGGGCACCGCGTCGATCTGCCAGGATCGCGGCACGGTCTGCTTGTCGACGACCGCGTTGTAGACCACGCCCTCGTCGCTCGCGGCGGTCGACAGCTGCGCGGCGGCAGCCCGCAGTCGCGCGTCGCCGCGCAGGCCGTAGCCGGCCACCAGCTCGTCCCACGCAGGGCGGATCGCCCCGGACGCGTCGAGCATCTCGTCGTAGTGCGAGCCACCTGCGGCGGGCGACAGAGCGGCCCCGTCGAGCTGCTCGAGGTCGAACAACGCGTAGCCGTCGGAGCGGTATCTGTCGAACACCGCGGGTAGCCGGCCACCCGCTGAAACGGTCACCGGAGAACTGTACGTGCCCGACGTAGATCGAGGATCGCCGGGACCCCGGCATCGACGGCCGCGCGTGCAGCGCGCTCCCGAAGCTCTCCGACGTCGATGGTGCCGCCGGTGAACCCGGTGGCCTCGAACCGTCCGTTACGTCGCGACTCGGCCTCCACGGCATTCACCGGCGGACGGTCGTAGGCACGGCCGCCCGGGTGCACCACGTGATAGGTGGCGCCGCCGACGGACCGCCCGGTGGCCAGGTCCACGAGGTCGAAGGTGAGCGGGGTGTCGATGCTGATGGTCGGGTGCAGTGCACTCGGCGGCTGCCACGCCCGGAACCGGATTCCGGCCACCCGCTCACCGGCGCGGTCGGTGCCCGCCAGCGGGATGGGATACCCGTTGCACGTGAGCAGGAACCGCTCGTCGGTGCTGCCGGTGACGCGGACCTGGACACGTTCGATCGACGAGTCGACATAGCGGGCGGTACCGGTGCCGGTGGACTCCTCGCCGAGGGTGTTCCAGGGCTCGATGGCACCCCGCAACTCCACCTCGTGGTCACGGATCTGCACCGTGCCCAGACGCGGGAAGCGGAACTCGGTGAACGGGTCGAGCCAGGAGGTGTCGAACGCGTAGCCGGCGACCCGCAGCTCCTCGGCGACCTGCGCGATGTCGGAGATGATGTGGTGCGGCAGCAGGTATTTGCCGTGCAGGTCCGCGCCGTGGCGGATCAGTCGCGCCCGGTACGGACGCTCCCAGAACCACGACACCAGGGCCCGCACCAGCAGCGACTGCACCATCGCCATCTGGTGATGCGGCGGCATCTCGAAACCGCGCAGCTCCAGCAGCCCGAGCCGGCCGCGCGGCGAATCGGGGCTGTAGAGCTTGTCGATGCAGAACTCGGCGCGGTGGGTGTTGCCGGTGATGTCGGTGAGCAGGTGCCGCAGCGCACGGTCGGTGACCCACGGATTCGGCGGGGCATCGGCCGCACCGCCGTCGGCAGCGGTGGCCGCCAGCCGGTCGATCTCGGCAAACGCGATCTCCATCTCGTACAGCGCCGACTCGCGGCCCTCGTCGGCGCGGGGTGCCTGCGAGGTGGTGCCGATGAACTTGCCGCTGAACAGGTAGGACAGCGCCGGATGTCGCTGCCAGTAGGTCAGCATCGACACCAGCAGGTCCGGGCGCCGCAGCATCGGCGAGTCGGCCGGGGTGGTGCCACCGAGGGTGATGTGGTTGCCACCGCCGGTGCCGCCGTGGCTGCCGTCGAAGTCGAACGTCTCGGTGCCCAGCCGCGCGTGCCGGGCGTGCTCGTAGAGCGAGGCGAGTAGCTCGGACTGCTCGGCGAAGCTCGATGTGGGCTGGATGTTGACCTCGATCACGCCCGGGTCAGGGGTGACGGTCAGGGTGGTCAGGCGTGGGTCGGCGGGCGGACCGTAGCCCTCGATCACCACCGGGGTCGACGTCTGCGCGGCGGCGTCCTCGATCATCCCGATGATCGCGAGGTATTCCTCGAGGGTCGACGTCGGTGGCAGGAACACGAACATGGTGTCGCCACGCTGCTCGGCGACCACCGCGGTGCGCGGGATGAACTCCTCCGGATCCATGGCGATGACGGTGTGGCCCAGTGCCGCGGTCGGATCGTCGGGCAGCGCGTCGTGACGGGCCGACGGATCGGCCTCGAACATCACCGGCGCCGGCCCCCACGACAGCGAGTTCAGCGGCAGCCGCAACCCGGCCGGTGAGGTGCCCGCGGTGAGCACCAGACGTCCGCGGCGGGTGGTCCACCGGGCGCTGTTCCATGCGGTGCCGTCCTCGGATCGGCTCACCGGCAACACATAGGCGGTCGGGTCGGTGACCGAGGCGTCGAGGTGGGCCAACAGTGCTCGGCGCGCCTCGGTGTCGTCGGCGATCGGGGGGATGTCGGCGTCGGGGTCGTCGATGTCCACGGCGGCCTCGGCGCGGGCGAACGCCCGCGCTGTCGGTGTGGTGGGGTCCATGCCGGGATCGCCGGGCGGTAACGCCGACAGCTCACGCATCCGGACGAGCGGATCCTCGTAGGCGGGCATCACCTGGCTGTCCGGCAATCCCAGGTGGGCGGCGATCACTCCGAGCAGCTTCTCCGCGGCGACGGCGGCGGCCGCGGTGGGCGCCGGTCCGGCGGTCTCGGTGGCGATCGATCCGACGGCGTCGGCGCGAGTGGCCCACGGGTCGGCGAGCAGTTCCGGGCGGGTCCAGACAGGCCGGCCGTCGGTGCGCCACATGATGGCGATCTGCCAGCGCGGTAACGGTTCTCCCGGATACCACTTGCCCTGACTGCGCTGGATCAGCCCCTGCGGGGCGTAGTCCTCGTGCAGGCGTGCGGTCAACGCGGAGGCCCGTTCCCGCTTGTGGGGGCCGTCGGCGGCGGTGGTCCATTCGGCGTCGGTCTGGTTGTCGATGGAGACGAACGTCGGTTCGCCACCCATCGTCAGGCGCACGTCGTTCGTCGCCATCCGGGCGTCCACCTCGGCACCGAGCGACACCACGTTGGACCACTGGGATTCGGTGTAGGGCAGGGTGACGCGCGGGTCCTCGTGGAAGCGGGTGACGGTGTTGGAGAAGTCCAGCGTGGCATGACATTTGCCGGTGGCACCGGAGATCGGTGCCGCCGCACCGGGGCTGGGCGTGGCGGCGAGCGGGATGTGGCCCTCCCCCGCGAACAGCCCGGAGGTGGGGTCCATCCCCACCCAGCCGGCGCCCGGCAGGTACACCTCGGTCCACGCGTGCAGGTCGGTGAAGTCGGCGTCGGGTCCGGAGGGTCCGTCGAGCGAGCGGATGTCGGAGGTGAGCTGCACCAGGTAGCCCGAGACGAACCGGGCGGCCAGGCCGAGTTCACGCAGCAACGCGACAAGGAGCCAGGCCGAGTCACGGCATGAGCCGATCGCCGAGGTCAGCGTGTGCTCGGGGGTCTGCACGCCCTGCTCGAGGCGCACGGTGTACCCGACCGCCTGCTGGACGGCCTGGTTGAGCTCGACGAGGAAGTCGATGGTCCGGATCTTCGCGGTGGGCTTGTGTTCGGCGGCGAATGCCGCGACCTCCGGGTGGATCGGTGCGCCGGCGAACTCGCCGGCGGTGACTCCGATCGGCCGCAGGTAGGCCTCGAGGTCGGTGAGCAGGTCCTCGGGGTACTCGAACCCGTAGTGTTCGGCCCATTCCTCGATGAAGAAGTCGAACGGGTTGATCGCGGCGAGGTCGGCGATCAGATTCACCGTGATCGACAGCGACGTCGACGGTTTCGGGAAGACCAGACGTCCGAGGTAGTTGCTGAACGCGTCCTGTTGCCAGTTCAGGAAATGGTCGGCCGGTTCGACGTTCAGCGAGTAGGCCTCGATCGGCGTACGCGAGTGCGGCGCCGGACGCAGCCGCACGACGTGCGGGAAGATCTTGACCGGCCGGTCGAAGGCATAGCTGGTCCGGTGCTCGAGAGCCACCTTGATGGTCATGAAGGCCTCCCGGATGCGGTCTCGGACATACGAATCCCCATGACGAAAGATCTCATCACAGATACCGTCCGGGCGCCTGCCGGGAGAGATGGGTCACCGGTGCCGGACGGTGTCCGACACCGGTGACAGGTGCGACGATGCGGGATCGGGCCCGCGAGAGATACCCACCCGACCGAGATCAGGCGGGTGATATCAGGCCGGTCGCATCAGGACTTGGTGGCCGCGGGCTCGGCATCGGCGACCGGGGCGCCGTCGGCGGTGGCTGCGCCGGCAGCCGCCGGCACACCACGCACGACCGGCTTGGCGTCGATGCCCGATTCCTTGCGCTGCTGCGGGGTGATCGGCGCCGGGGCGTCGGTCAGCGGGTCCACGCCGCCACCGGACTTCGGGAACGCGATGACCTCACGGATCGACGAGTCCCCGGCCAGCAGCGCGGTGATGCGGTCCCAGCCGAAGGCGATGCCGCCGTGCGGCGGGGCACCGTAGGCGAAGGCGTCGAGCAGGAATCCGAACTTCTCCTGCGCCTCCTCGTGTCCGATGCCCATGATCTCGAACACCCGCTCCTGCACGTCGCGGCGGTGGATACGGATCGAGCCACCACCGATCTCGTTGCCATTGCAGACGATGTCGTAGGCGTAGGCCAGCGCGGCACCCGGGTCGGATTCGAGATGCTCGAGCGATTCCGGGGTGGGTGCGGTGAACGCGTGGTGCACCGCGGTCCAGGCGCCGGAGCCGACGGCGACGTCACCGGAGGCGGTCGCGTCGTCGGCGGGTTCGAACAGCGGGGCGTCGACGACCCACACGAACGCCCAGTCGGCGGTGGCCGGGTCGATCGGTTCACCGGCCGGCGGGATCAGTCCGAGGCGGGTGGCGATCTCACCGCGGGCGGCACCGAGCAGCGCACGCTGCGCCTTGGCCGGTCCGGCGGCGAAGAACACGCAGTCGCCGGGCTCGGCGCCGACATGGGCGGCGAGGCTCGCGCGCTCGGCGTCGGACAGGTTCTTGGCGACCGGACCACCGAGGGTGCCGTCCTCACCGATGAGCACGTAGGCCAGACCCTTGGCGCCGCGCTGCTTGGCCCATTCCTGCCAGGCGTCGAGGGTACGACGCGGCTGCGAGGCACCGCCGGGCATGACCACCGCCCCGACGTAGGGGGCCTGGAACACGCGGAACGGGGTGTCGGCGAAGAACTCGGTGCACTCGACGAGCTCGATGTCGAAGCGCAGGTCGGGCTTGTCGCTACCGTAGCGGCGCATGGCCTCGGCATAGGTCATCCGCGGGATCGGGGTGGTCAGCTCGACGCCGATCAGGCGCCACAGGGCGACCAGGATCTCCTCGGCCACGCTGATCACGTCGTCCTGGTCGACGAAGCTCATCTCGATGTCGAGCTGGGTGAACTCGGGCTGGCGATCGGCGCGGAAGTCCTCGTCGCGATAGCAGCGGGCGATCTGGAAGTAGCGTTCCATACCGGCGACCATCAGCAGCTGTTTGAACAGCTGCGGGCTCTGCGGCAGGGCGTAGAAGTTGCCCGGCTGCAGACGCGCCGGGACCAGGAAGTCGCGGGCGCCCTCGGGAGTGGAATGGGTCAGGGTCGGCGTCTCGATCTCGACGAAATCGCGGGCCAGCAGGACCCCGCGGGCGGCCGCCGACACCTTCGACCGCAGACGCAGCGCGGCGCCCGGGCGCTCCCGGCGCAGGTCGAGGTAGCGGTAGCGCAGGCGGGCTTCCTCTCCGGGCTGTTCGTCGAGCTGGAACGGCAGCGGCGCGGACTCGTTGAGCACCTCGAGGGTCACCGCGTTGATCTCGATCTCACCGGACGGCAGATTGGCGTTCTCGCTGCCCTCGGGACGGACCTCGACGACACCGGTGACGGCCACGCAATACTCGGCGCGGAGCTTGTGGGCGACGGCGGCGACCGACTCGTCGCGGAACACCACCTGGACCAGCCCGGAGCTGTCCCGAAGGTCGATGAACACCACACCACCGTGGTCGCGGCGGCGGGCCACCCAGCCGGCGACGGTGACGGTCTGCGCGGCGTCGGCGCGACGCAGGGAACCGGCGAGATGCGTGCGGAGCACTGGAGTCCTTTCGGGGCGGAACAATCGACGTGGGGCGACACCGACACCCCGGTTCGCACCGGGTGGTGGGCGCACGCACCCGCGATCAATCGTACGTAGGCGTTCAAGTCGTCCGGTCACCCGGTCGTCCGCGCCCCCCGACCCGCCCCCGACCCGCTCCCCGATCGGTGCGCGACGCGCCCGATTCGGTCGCTTGCATTATCCCGGTGGCGTGGATCGGTCTCGGTACTCTTGCGCCATGACTTTTCAGGGCAGCGGTCCGCTCGACACCGGGAACGTCTCCGGTGGCGGTGGCGGCGGGGGCGGTGGCGGTGGCGGCCGGATCGCACTCGGCGGCGGTGCCGGTCTGATCATCACGATCGTGGCGTTGCTGTTCGGGATCAATCCGGGCGACATCATGGGCGGCGGGACCGGGTCGTCGACGAACGGTGCGTCCACGTCGCAGATCGATCAGCACATCGCGTCGTGCACCGTCGAGAAGGCCAATCAGGGTGACGAGATCTGCCGCATCGTGGCGACCACCAACAGCCTCGACGACGTGTGGCCGACCCTGATGTCGAACTACACCCCGCCCGCGACGATCATCTTCAACGGTTCGGTGAACACCGCATGTGGAGCGGCGTCGTCGTCGACGGGACCGTTCTACTGCCCGGCCGACAAGACCGCCTATTTCGATCCGAGCTTCTTCGCCACCCTGGAGCAGATGGGTGGCAGCAACGGCGCCCTGGCCCAGGAGTACGTGGTGGCCCACGAGTACGGGCACCACGTGCAGAACATCACCGGCGCCCTGCGAAAGGGACAGCAGCTCGGGTCGCAGGGCCCGCGGTCGGGGTCGGTGCGGGTGGAGTTGCAGGCCGACTGCCTCGCCGGGGTGTGGGCCAACCACGCCGACGACGTGAGCAGCGGACAGTTCGGGTTGCAGACGATCTCCCAGCAGGAGATCCAGGGTGTGATCCAGACCGCCAAGGCGATCGGTGACGACACCATCCAGGGCTCCAACTCCAACCCGGAGGGCTGGACGCACGGATCGGCCGAACAGCGGGCCCGCTGGTTCATGGTCGGATACCAGAGCGGCGATCCCAAGCGCTGCGACACCTTCGCGACCAACGACCTGTGACCGTGTCCCGACGCCCGAGCGCGGTCGACGCGATCGCCGACGAGTACCTGCGGACCATGGCGGCACACGATCCGGTGCTGTCGACCGAATTCGGCTTCGCCGGCCACGACGCGGAGCTCACCGACTTCTCCCCCGACGCGGTCGCCGAACGTGCCGGACAGGCACGGGCAGTGTTGTCGGCGTTGGGGTCTGTCACCGTGGTCGACGATGTCGACCGCGTGACCGTGGCGACCATGTCGGCGTCGTTGCGCCGGGAGCTGGCGCTCGTCGACACCGGCGAGGTGACCGGTGCCTGCAATGTGATCGCCTCTCCCCTGCAGGCCATCCGTGACGTGTTCGACCTGATGCCGGCCGACACCGAGGAGGGCCGCCGGGACATGGTTGCCCGCCTCGATGTGGTGCCCGCCTGTGTCGAGACGGTGATCGCTGGTCTCGACCACCGACTGGCGCACGGCCCGGTGTTCGCCCGCCGTCAGGTGGAACTCGTTGCGGGACAGGCCGAGGACGCGATCGGTGCGGTGTCGGTGAATACCGCACCGATCGCCGACGATCCGGCGCTGTCGGCCGATCTCGCCGCCGCCACCGACCGCGCCGGTGCCGCATTCGCCGCCCTCGCCGAGTACCTGCGATCACGAGTGCTGCCGAAGTCCACCGACACCGACGCCGTGGGCAGGGAACGGTATCTGCCCCAGCTGGCGCACTACCTCGGCACCGACATCGATCCGGACGAGGCCTACGTCTGGGCGCTGGAGCGGTTGGAGGAGATCACCGCCGAGCAGCGCGCCATCGCCGCCGACCTGGTGCCGGACGGTGGAATCCGCGATGCACTGGCCCATCTGGACGCCGATCCGCGCTACCAGATCGCCGACAGACATCTCTTCGTCGACTGGATGCAGGAGACCTCCGACACGGCGGTCGCCGGGCTGGCCGGCACACATTTCGACATCCCGGCGAGGCTGACCCGGCTCGAATGCCGGCTCGCCCCGTCGTCGACCGGGATCATCTACTACACACAGCCGAGCGCCGACCTGTCCCGTCCGGGCCGGATGTGGTGGGCGGTTCCGCCCGGCCAGACCGTCTTCCACACCTGGCAGGAGAAGACCACCGTCTACCACGAGGGTGTGCCCGGCCATCACCTGCAGTTGGGGTCGGCGATCACCGACGACGCGCTGAACTCGTGGCGCAAGCTGGCGTCGTTCACGTCGGGACACGGTGAGGGCTGGGCGCTCTACGCCGAGCGCCTCATGGCCGAGCTCGGCTGGCTCGACGACCCGGGCGATCGAATGGGAATGCTCGACTCCCAACGACTTCGGGCCGCACGCGTCGTCGTCGACATCGGCGTCCACTGTGGTCTGCCCGCACCGGCCGGTGTCGGCGGCGGGATCTGGGATGCCGACAAGGCCTGGCAGTTCCTCACCGAATCGGTCGCCATGGACCGCGCGGTGCTCCGCTTCGAGCTCGACCGTTACCTGGGCTGGCCGGGCCAGGCGCCGTCGTACGCACTGGGTCAGCGGGTGTGGCAGCAGATCCGGTCGGCCTCGCTCGCCGCGCACCCGGACTGGTCACTCAAGGACTTCCACTCGCACGCACTGGCACTCGGCGGCGTCAGCCTCGACGTCCTCGCGGCGGAGATGTCGTAGCGTCTCGGCCGAGTGTGTGGGTGACCGACCTCAGAGGTGGTCACCACCCGAGCACACCCCGCCGAGGTTTCGACACGCCTCGCCGCTGCGCTCCTCAGCGGCTCAACCACCAACGCCCGGTTGATGATTGAGC
>NZ_JBSFRM010000002.1:155833-242766 GCF_053589235.1 Gordonia sp. NPDC003376
CCGAGTCGAAATCCCCGCAGCCACGCCCGGCAGTGACCACCCCCGAGATGGTAACGTTCCGAGCCCGGCCGACCGAGGCTTCGACACCCCTCGCCGCTGCGCTCCTCATCGGCTCAACCACCAACGCCCGGTTGATGATTGAGCCGGGACCGAGCATCGCGAGGACCCGAGTCGAAATCCCCGCAGCCACGCCCGGCAGTGACCACCCCCGAGATGGTAACGTTCCGAGCCCGGCCGACCGAGGCTTCGACACCCCTCGCCGCCCTGCGCTCCTCAGCGGCTCAACCACCAACCAGCCGTTGGTGATTGGGCCAGGACCCGTGTCGATACCCGGGGAGACGCTCAACCACCATTTCCCACTTGCCTATTCGGCGGAGTATCGGTTCACCCGAGCAGGCGGCGTACCTCGTCGACGATGCCGTCCAGCGATGCCTTGTGCTGCTCACCGTTGGTGAGGTTCTTCACCTCGACGGTGCGCTCCTCGAGCTCGCGGTCACCGAGGACCAACGCGATGCGGGCCCCGGAGCGGTCGGCCGCCTTCATCGCGCCCTTGAGTCCGCGGCCGCCGTAGGCGAGGTCGACACTGATCCCGGCGCTGCGCAACTGGCCTGCCACACCCACCAACTCGGCCTTCGCGTCGGACCCGAGGGGGACGCCGAACACCTGGCACCGCGCCGCGTCCGCGCCGGCCACACCCTCCGCCTCCATCGCCAGCATGGTGCGGTCGACGCCGATGCCGAATCCGATGCCCGACAGATCCTGCTTACCGCCGATCTGCTGCATCAGGCCGTCGTAGCGGCCGCCGCCACCGATCCCCGACTGCGCGCCGAGACCGTCGTGGACGAACTCGAAGGTGGTCTTGGTGTAGTAGTCCAGTCCCCGCACCAGGCGCGGGTTGATCTCGTAGGGCACACCGAGACGCTTGAGATGGGTCAGCACGGTGTCGAAGTGTGCGCGAGCGTCGTCGCCGAGGTAGTCCAGCAGCAGCGGGGCGTCGGCGGTCGCCTCCTTGATCTCCGGGCGTTTGTCGTCGAGCACACGCAGGGGGTTGATCGCGGCGCGCTTGCGGGTCTGCTCGTCGAGGTCGAGCCCGAACAGGAACTGCTGCAACGCCTCCCGGTACCGCGGACGACTCTCGTCGTCACCCAGCGAGGTGATCTCCAGCCGGAACCCCGACAACCCGAGCCGACGGTAACCCTCGTCGGCGACAGCGATGACCTCGGCGTCGAGGGCCGGGTCGTCGACGCCGATCGCCTCGACACCGACCTGCTGTAGCTGCCTGTAGCGGCCGGTCTGCGGCTTCTCGTAGCGGAAGAACGGTCCCGCGTAGCACAGCTTCACCGGCAACTGGCCGCGGTCGAGGCCGTGCTGGATGACCGCGCGCATCACACCGGCGGTGCCCTCCGGACGCAGCGTGACCGAGCGGTCGCCACGGTCGGCGAAGGTGTACATCTCCTTGCTGACGACGTCGGTGGATTCGCCGACACCCCGCGCGAACAGGGCGGTGTCCTCGAACACCGGCAGTTCGATGTGCCCGTAGCCGGCGCGGCGGGCGGCGTCGGTCAGTGTGTCGCGCACCTTGCGGAAGTCCGCGGAGTTCGGCGGGTAGTAGTCCGGGATACCGCGGGGGGCCGCGAATTCTGCGCTCACAGTCCGAATCGTCCCTTCTTCGACGTGTCTGTGGTCTGGTCTGTGTCTGTCCGGGGACCTCGGCCCGGGGTCAGGCCGGCCAGGAACGGGTTGGTCGCGCGCTCCTGCCCGATCGAGGTCTGCGGGCCGTGGCCGGGCAACACCTGGGTGTGGTCGGCGCGGGGAAGCAGGCGCTGCGCGATCGAGTCGAGCAGCTGCTGATGGTCACCGCCGGGCAGGTCGGTCCGTCCGATCGACCCGGAGAACAGTACGTCACCGCTGAAACACACCGGGACCGTGGTGGTCTCCCCTGCAATGTCGGCGTCGGATGCATCGGCCGGCACCTCCACGTCGAGGGTCAGCAGGACCGACCCCTGGGTGTGGCCTGGAGCGTGGTCGACGGCGAACCGCAGGCCGGCGATCTCCACGTCCTCACCGTCGACGAAGTCGATGACCTTCTCCGGTTCCCGGAACACCATCGATCCGATCAGATCGCCCAGCGCGTGCCCGAGGCCGATCCCGGGGTCGGCGAGCATCGGCCGGTCGTCGGGGTGGATGTAGGCGGGGATGGAGTATTCGTCACACAGTTCGGTGGCATTCCAGGTGTGATCGAGATGTCCGTGGGTCAGCAGGACGGCGACCGGCGTCAGCTCGTGCTCGGCCAGCAGTTCACGCGCGGTGGGGGCAGCGTCCTGACCGGGATCGATGATCAGGGCCTCGCTGCCCCGGTCGGCAGCCACGATGTAGCAGTTCGTCTGGAACATTCCTGCCGGGAACCCCGTGATCACCATGCCCTCCATTGTGGCGCAACGTCCGGTTCGGCTTGCGTGGTGGTCGGCGTTGGGCACCGCCCGTCGGCATCCGAACAGCCGACGCGCCGAGCACCCTGGTGAGCGAACTCTCAGAAAGAACTGGCACACTTGCGAGTCGATACCGTCGAGGTTCAGGAGGGATCCACCAGCGTGTCCACCAACGAGGAACGCCGCGAGGCGGCCAAGCGAAAGCTGGAGGAGCGTCTCGAACGGGAGCACCAGGCGGCACGCAAGCGCAAGATCATCATCGGATCGGTGTCGGGTGTTGTCGTCGTCGCGATCGTCGCGGTGGCGACCTATTTCATCGTCGACAAGATCCAGACCGACCGGTTCGATGCGGCGCACCTGACCTGTGAGTACACCACGGTGCCCAGCCGGTTCGACCAGATCAACACCCAGGTCCCCGAGCAGATCACCGACCCGGCGCAACGCAAGCTCTACCAGGAGCAGATCGACAAGCTGCTCGCCGGCAAGGGCAAGCAGAAGCAATCGCCCAAGCCCGACGCCACCCAGGCCAAGGACGGCACGTCGACGCTGACCCTGGACACCACCCAGGGCGCCGTCCCGATCGAGCTCAATCGCAGTGGCGCACCCTGCAACACGGGCGCGGTGATCTCCCTCGCCGACAACAAGTACTACGACGGCACCACCTGCCACCGGATGACGACCGCCGACCTCAAGGTGCTGCAGTGCGGTGATCCCACCGGCACCGGTGCGGGCGGCCCGGGCTGGACCAGCCCCGACGAGCCGCCGACCAACCTGAAGTCGGCCGGTGACGCCAACCCGATGACCGGACAGCAGCCGGTCACCTACCCGCGCGGCACCGTCGCGATCGCCAACAGCGGCCAGGCCCAGCAGGGTGAGAGCAACTCCGGCGGCGCGGCCCAGTTCTTCATCATGATCCAGGACTCCACGCTCCCCGCGAGTTATGCGGTGGTCGGTCATGTGGAGCCGGCCGGCATGGAGGTCGTCGACAAGGTGTTCGCGGGCGGCATCGATCCGGGTCTGACCACCAACCAGACCACCGGTGCGATCGAGCCCGCCACCACCGACGGCACCCCCAAGCTGCCGGTGACGATCACCACCGCGACCGTGTCCTGATCGCGCTCACCCTCGAACACAGGAGAGCGCCGGTGACCGTGGAGGTCACCGGCGCTCTCGTCGGTGCTGGTCTCGTCACGTCGCGGTGCCAGGCCCCGTGACGGTCGAACTCCCGTGACGGCCGAAACCAGCCGTGACGTGAGTCCGCCGCGACCCCGGACACCTGCGCGACGTCAGGCTGCCGAAGTCACCCGGTACACGTCGTAGACACCCTCCACGTTGCGCACCACGTTGAGGACATGCCCGAGGTGCTTGGGGTCACCCATCTCGAAGGTGAACTTGGAGACGGCCACCCGGTCACGGCTGGTGGTCACCGATGCCGACAGGATGTTGACACGCTCGTCGGCGAGCACCTTGGTCACATCCGACAGCAGGCGATGCCGGTCGAGTGCCTCCACCTGGATGGCGACGAGGAACACCGACTCCGGCGACGGCGCCCACGACACCGGGATGATCCGTTCCGACTGGTCCTGCAATGACGACGCATTGGTGCAGTCGGTGCGGTGGACGCTGATCCCACCGCCGCGGGTCACGAAACCGAGGATCTCGTCGCCGGGTACCGGCGTGCAGCACTTGGCGAGTTTGATCATCACGTTGTCGACACCCTCGACCACGACACCGGCGTCACCGCCCTGCCGCGGCCGTGCGGTCATCGTCGACAGCGTGGACCGTTCGGCGAGGGCCTCGGTGGCCTCCTCGATCCCGCCGAGCGCGGCGACGAGGCGATTGACCACGTGCCGTGCCGACACGTGGTTCTCACCGACAGCGGTGTAGAGCGCGGTGACGTCGGCGTAGCGCAGTTCCTTGGCGACCGCCGCCATCGAATCGGCACTCATCAAGCGCTGCAACGCCAGTCCGCCGCGGCGTACTTCCTTGACGATGGCGTCCTTGCCGGCCTCGAGGGCCTCCTCGCGACGTTCCTTGGCGAACCACTGCCGGATCTTGGCCTTGGCGCGCGGTGAGACGACGAAGTTCTGCCAGTCCTTGCTCGGTCCGGCGTTGGCGGCCTTGGAGGTGAACACCTCGACCACCTCACCGTTCTCGAGCTGACGTTCGAGGGCGACCAGCCGACCGTTGACGCGGGCACCGATACATCGATGTCCCACCTCGGTGTGCACCGCATAGGCGAAGTCGACCGGGGTGGATCCGGCGGGCAGCGTGATCACGTCCCCCTTGGGGGTGAACACGAAGATCTCCTTGACCGCGAGGTCGAACCGCAACGACTCGAGGAACTCCCCCGGGTCGGCGGCCTCACGCTGCCAGTCGAGCAGCTGCCGCATCCACGCCATGTCGTCGATCTCGGCGGAGTCCGAGCGACGGCCCTTGCGGTAGCCGCCCTCCTTGTACCGCCAGTGCGCCGCGATGCCGAACTCGGCGGTGCGGTGCATGTCGTGGGTGCGGATCTGCACCTCGAGGGGTTTGCCCTCCGGTCCGATCACGGTGGTGTGCAACGACTGGTACACACCGAATCGCGGCTGGGCGATGTAGTCCTTGAACCGGCCGGCCATCGGCTGCCACAGCGAATGCACCACGCCCACCGCCGCGTAACAGTCGCGCACCTCGTCGCACAGGATGCGCATGCCGACCAGGTCGTGGATGTCGTCGAAGTCGCGACCCTTGACGATCATCTTCTGATAGATCGACCAGTAGTGCTTGGGCCGGCCCTCGACGGTGGCCGAGATCTTCGCCGCACTCAACGCGTTGTTGATGTCGGCACGCACCCGCGCCAGATAGGTGTCGCGCGACGGTGCACGGTCGGCGACCAGCCGCACGATCTCCTCGTACCGCTTGGGGTGCAGAATCGCGAACGACAGGTCCTCGAGCTCCCACTTGACGGTCGCCATCCCCAGGCGGTGCGCCAGCGGTGCGATCACCTCGAGGGTCTCGCGGGCCTTGCGGGCCTGCTTCTCCGGCGGCAGGAACCGCATGGTGCGCATGTTGTGCAACCGGTCGGCCACCTTGATCACCAGCACCCGCGGATCACGCGCCATCGCGATGATCATCTTGCGGATGGTCTCGGCCTCGGCGGCGCTGCCGAGCGCCACCTTGTCGAGTTTGGTGACACCGTCGACCAGGTGCGCCACCTCGGCGCCGAAGTCCTTCTCGAGCTCGTCGAGCCCGTAGCCGGTGTCCTCGACGGTGTCGTGGAGCAGGGCCGCGACCAGCGTGGTGGTGTCCATTCCGAGGTCGGCGAGGATCGTGGCCACGGCGAGCGGATGGGTGATGTACGGATCACCGGACTTGCGGTTCTGCCCGCGGTGGCGTTCCTCGGCGACGTCGTAGGCGCGCTGCAGGGTGGCGACGTCGGCCTTCGGATAGATCTCGCGGTGCAGGGCCACCAGCGGTTCGAGCACCGGACGGACCGGTCCACGGGTGGCGGTCATCCGACGGGCCAGACGCGCCCGTACCCGGCGTGATGCCGACGAATGCTGCGGGACCGTGCCCGGCGTACCCACGCCGGGGGTGTCGGTGCCGTTGGTTGTGGGGGGCGTCCCGGCAGCTGCCGGTGAGATCTCGTCCTCGGGCGCGCCGGGCGCGGCGAGACGGCCTGCGGAGTTCGGCTCGTCGGCCATGGGACCTCCCAACGTCGGTCACGGATGCAGTCCTCTGCATGACACCGGACCCGTCTGATTCTAGTCCGCGGTCTCATCGGCCCCCGGTCGGATGGGCCATGTGCCCGACGGCCCGTCATGCGGCGGTATCGATCCGGGTCAGGGTCGATCCGGGTCAGGGTCGATCCGGGTCAGGGTCGATCCGGGTCAGGGTCGATCCGGGTCAGGGTCGATCCGGATCAGGGTCGATCCGGGTCAGGGTCGATCCGGGTGAGAGGATCAGTCCAGGGTGACGCTGTGCACCGGGATGTCACCGAGTCCGGCGGCGATGGTCTCGCGGCCGCCCAGGCCGGCGAGCTCCATGATCACCGCGAAACCGATCACCTCGGCACCGGCCTGCTCCAACAGCCGGGCGGCGGCCACCGACGTGCCACCGGTGGCCAGCACGTCGTCGACCACGAGCACTCGCTGCCCGGCGACGTCGATGCCGTCGGCAGGGATCTCCAGGCGGGCGGTGCCGTACTCGAGTTCGTAGTCGATCGCGAGCACCGGCGGGGGCAATTTGCCGCCCTTGCGGACCGCGAGGACACCGACCTGCAGTTCGCGGGCGACGGCGCCGCCCAGCAGGAAGCCCCGCGCGTCGATACCGGCGACCAGGTCGACCCGGCTGCAGCCGTGGGTCAGCGCGGTGACGATCGCCGACAGCCCTTCCGGATCGGCCAGCACCGGTGTGAGGTCCTTGAAGGCGATACCGGGCTTCGGGAAGTCGGCGACCCGTCGGGCCCGATCGGAGATGGCCGCCCGCGCCCGCGCAAGCGCATCGGTGGTGACGTCGTGTGCCACCATCGAGCCCGGGTCCGACGATTCCGATGTCCGCGGTTCACGCGTCACTTGAGTACCCACCGATCCATGTTCCATCCTGTGCCGTTCCGTCCGAGGCCGGCGACGACATTGCCGACCCGATCATTCCACCGGTGCACCCGAGGGGATGCGAACAGAGGGATGGACGGGACCTGATCCCACGCCGCACGTTCGATCGTGCGCACCAGGCCGAGCCGCTCGGATTCCAGGCTGGCGACCGCGAGTTCGTCGATCGCGCGGGTGGCGTCGGCGTTGCGGAAATCGCCCAGGTCCAGAGGGTCTCCACCACGCAGCTGGTAGGCGTCGCGGATGGGGTCGGCGGCTCCGGCGGCGGCGAAGGACGCCCCGTTGGCGACCAGCAGGACATCGGCGGTGCCTCCCAGGGCCTTCGGCCCCATGGTGTCGGAGGACACGTCGGTCACGGTGATCCCGGCCCGTGTGCACGAATCGGCGATCGCGGTGACCATCTGCTGCCACCGCGGGGTCGGTGCCAGATATCCGATCCGCACGGTCCGTGCCGCCGGACGGGCGGTGCCGTCGTCGGCGGTGCCGGCCGCATCGGCGAGCAGGGTGCGCGCGCGGTCGAGATCGGGCCGCAGATACTGCCGTCCGAACTCGCCGTTCAGGCTGCCGGCGAGATCGTCGGCAGGAGCGAGGGTACGCAGGTTCCACATCTGGGCGCCCTGACCGAACTGCCTGGCCAGCGCGTCTCGGGGCACGCAGGAGGCGAAGGCGCGGCGGACGCGGACGTCGCCGAAGACCCCCTTGCCCGACAGCACCAGGCCCTCCACGCCGAGCGCATCGCCGGGGCTGCCGGTGACCGAGGTGTCGACCGCCGAGGTATCGGTGCGATCGTTCCCTGCGACCATGCCCGCGGTCACGTCGACCACATCGTGTCCACCCTCGGACAGGCGGCGTGCCGGATCCGATCCGCGTCCCCACACGACAACCCGATCGGTGGCGGCCTGGTCCCCCCACCACGTGTCGTTGCGGACCAGCACGAGTCCCTCGGACATGGAGTACCTGTCGATCCTGTACGGGCCCGCCGCCGGGAACGTGGCCGCGTCGATCGGTCCCGGTTTCAGATCGAATCCGGTGTTCCAGGCGGTGGCGATCCGTGCGAGCACCGACGCGTTGCGCGTGCGGATCGCCGCCAGGACGTCCCCGGTCCCGGCGGCCCGGGCCACGACATGCGCCGGCAGCAGGGTGCCCGCCCCGAACAGCGACAGCCAGTCGCGGTAATCGCGGCCGGCCGCGAACCTGACCGTCGCGGTCTTGTCCCCGGGATTGCACGCGACGTCGTCGATGTCGCGGTATCCCGCGGTGGTGGCCGGGGTGAAACCGGCGAACCTGCCGCTCATCGCCGCCCACGCCAGGACGAGGTCGTCGCAGTCGAGTGGCTGCCCGTCGGAGAACGCGGCCTGCGGCGTGAACTCGTATCGCAGCGTCAGCCGCGCACCGGGTTGGCGGGTGACGGTGCCGATGTCGCGGTCGGGGGTGACCTGCCCGGCGTTGCCGAGCAGGCTGAAACCGGGTAGCACCCGTGTGGTGGCCATCAGCACACCGTCGGCGTTGCCGTCGACGGTGTTCGCGTTGTAACTGCTGATGTCGGCGTCGACCACATAGTTGACGGTCGGCGGCGTGTCCTCACCACACGCCGAGGCCAGCCCGGTGACGACGGCGCACGCCATCACCGCGGCGGCGATGCGGGTGTGCCGCCGATCGAACCAAGTCACGTCTGCCGACCCTAGTGCTTGCGGCGCCGTTTCCCGGTGGGCACGGCGGTCGTGTCGTCGTCGGCTGCGCGTGCGCGACGTGACCGGGTCGGTCGGGTGGCCGCCCGGACGTCGTCCGGGTTCTCGCCGGCGTCGATAGCGGCACGCCGCGCCAGCACCCGTGCGGTGTGCTTGGAGATGTCGGCGCGCCGTTCCTTGAGGGTCACCAGCAGCGGTGCCGCCAGGAAGATCGACGAGTAGGTGCCCACCACGACGCCCACGAGCTGGATCAGCGCGAGGTCCTTGAGTGTGCCGACGCCGAGCAGCCATACCGCGATCACCATCAGCGCGATGATCGGCAGCACCGAGATGACGGTGGTGTTGATCGACCGCATGAGGGTCTGGTTGATCGCCAGGTTGGCCTGCTCACCGTAGGTGCGGCGGGTGGTCTGTAGCACCGATCGGGTGTTCTCCGAGACCTTGTCGAACACGACGACGGTGTCGTAGAGGGAGAAGCCGAGGATGGTGAGCAGACCGATGACGGTCGCCGGGGTCACCTCGAAGCCGACCAGGGAGTACACACCGGCGGTGCAGATGATGTCGAAGAACAGTGACGCGAGCGCAGCCAGGGACATCTCCCGGTCGAAGCGCACCGCGATGTAGACGAAGACGATCACCAGGAACACCACGAGGGCGATCAGCATCTTCTGGGTGATCTCCTTGCCCCAGGTGGAGCTGACCTCGGAGATACTCACATCGGACGCCTGTAACTGCGGGTGGGCGTCGGTCAGCGCGACCGTGACCGCACGGGCCTGCTCGAGGCTCAGCGCGTCGGTCCGCACCTGGACGGTCTGGCTGGAGCCGGTGCCTGCCGTCTGCACCGAGTCGGGCGCCTTGCCGATCGCCTTGCCGACGACGTCCTCGACCGACTGGCTGGTGATGCCCTGCGACACCGGGATGGAGATCTGGGTGCCGCCCTCGAAGTCGATACCGAAGGTGAAGCCGCGGATCGCCATCGACAGGATGCAGATCGCCAGGATCACACCGGTGACGAGGTACCACATGCGTCGCTTGCCGACGATCTCGAAGGCACCGGTGCCGGTGTAGAGCCGGGACAGGAACGACCGCGAGGTGTCGGCGCGGAAGTCCGCGTCGGATCCGGTGGTCGGATCGGCTGCGGGGTCGGTCACGGCGCCTGTCGGGCCGGCCGGGGTACGCGTGTTCGCGCCGTTACCGCTGGTCATTTCGCTGATCCTTCCGCGGGCGCGGGCTCGGTGGTGGCCTCGGTGGTCTTGTGCAGTTTCGCGACGCGATCGGCGCGTTCGATGCGACGCTGCCGGGCGACCTCGCTGACCGCACCGAGACCGTTGATCTTCGGGCGGGACAGGAAGTCCGAGCGGCTGGCCAGGACGACCAGCGGATGAGTGACCAGGAACACCACCACGATGTCGAGGATGGTGGTCAGGCCCAGGGTGAACGCGAAGCCGCGCACCTCTCCGACCGCGAGGATGTAGATCACCGCGGCCGCGATGAAGCTGACCGCGTTACCCGACCAGATGGTGCGGCGGGCCGACGCCCAACCGCGTGGAACGGCGGAGCGGAAACTGCGTCCCTCGCGCATCTCGTCCTTGATGCGTTCGAAGTAGACGACGAAGGAGTCGGCGGTCATGCCGATACCGATGATCAGACCTGCGATACCGGCGAGGTCGAGGGTGAACCCGATCCAGCGTCCGAGCAGCACGATGATGCCGTAGACCATGACCAACGACAGCAACAGCGACAGGACGGTCAGGAAGCCGAGCATCCGGTAGTACGCGAGTGCGTAGATCAGCACCGCGATCAGACCGACCGCACCGGCGATCAGACCGGCACGCAACGACGACAGGCCCAGGGTGGCCGACACGGTCTCGGCGTCGGAGGTCGAGAACGACAAGGGCAGTGAACCGTACTTCAGGACGTTGGCCAGGTCGGTGGCCTCGGTCTCGGTGAACGGATTGCCGGTGATCTGGGTGGCACCGGTGATCGCCTGGTTGATCACCGGAGCCGACACCACGCGGGTGTCGAGGGTGAAGGCGGTCTGCTTGCCGACGTTGCCGGCGGTGTACTGCGGCCAGGTCTTGGCGGCGTCACCCTTGTACTCGAGACTGACGACCCACTCGCCGGTGTCCGGCTGGGTTCCCGAACTGGCGGACTTGATGTCGCGCCCGTCAATGATCTTGGGTTCGAGCAGGTAGACCGTCTTGCCGTCGGTGGAGCACGCCACCAGGTACTGGTTGGGGTCGTCGTTCCCCAACAGTGGGTCGTTGGCCCCGGGGTCGCAGTTCATCTTCGCCATGTACTGCGCCAGGGCCTCGGTGTTGGCCCCGGCGGGTGCCTGGCGCAGCTTCTTCTGCTCGGCGATGGCCGCGGCGACCTGGTCGGCGGGCAGGTTCTTGTCGACCGCGTCGGCGCTCTGACCTGTCTGTTTCTGCGGCGTGGCCGGCGTCGAGGTGAGCACCGGACGCACGTACAGGCGTGCGGTCTGGCCGAGCGACTTGGCCTGTGAACCGTCCTGGCCGGGCACCGTGATGATCAGATTGCTGCCGGAGACCACGACCTCCGAGCCGCTCACACCGAGGCCGTTGACGCGCTGTTCGATGATCTGCTTGGCCTGATCGAGCTGCTCGCGGCTGGGCTGCTGCCCGTTCTCGGTGCGCGCGGTCAGCGTGACGCGGGTGCCGCCCTGCAGGTCGATGCCGAGTTTCGGCTCCGGGGAGCCGCCGCCGGTGAAGAAGATCAGGAGATAGACCAGGGCCAGAAGTGCGATGAACGCCGTGAGTGGCTGCCACGGCGGGACCTCGCGTGAGGTGGACCGCTTCTGTGCAGCACCCTTCTGGGCGGCCCGGCGGGGGGTTGTCACGGTGTTCTCGATCTCCTCTTGTGCTGACGGTCGACTCCGGCGCCGCCACTCTACTGCTCCGTCAGATGCGTGTCGGCAACCGACATGCCTCCGCCCCCGGCGTCGCCGGGGGCGGAGAGTCGGGACCGTTCAGGCGAGCTGTCCGGTTTGTCGGATCGACGGTCCGATCACTTGTCCGAATCGGCCGAACTGTCGCCACCCGACTTGTTCAGGTTGGGGCCGTCGAGCGGCGGGGTGTCCAGATCGTCGTCGTCGGTCTCGACCGGGGTGTGGCCCGGGTAGGTCGCGGCGGCATCCTCGGTGAGGACCACACGCATGATCGCGAGACGGTTCCAGCGGGTCACCACACCGGTGGCGATCTCGACGTCGACGTAGTCCGACGACGACGAATCGATCACGGTGCCGAACAGGCCCGAGGTCAGCTGCACCCGGGCACCGGTCTGCACCGAGTTCTGCATGTCCTGCATCTCGGTCGCGCGCTTCTTCTGCTTGCGCACCGAGAAGAACATGAATGCGACCAGCAGGACCAGCAGCACGGGGAAAAACAGGGATTCCATGGAGAGACGTCTTCCTTCATCACTTCGGCGAGGCCACGTCGGGCCGCACACACACTTCTTCCAGTGTGCCATGCGGGGGCAAGCCCACCACCGAGCCCGCGTCGGAATTGTCCGATCAGAGGTCGTCCGACACCGATCGTGTGCCCACCTCCCGGGGCCGGACCCCGAAGGTGGCGTTCATCGCACCCGCCGGCGGCGTCAGGCCGAGATGGTGCCAGGCGGCGGCGGTCGCGACCCGGCCGCGCGGGGTGCGCGCGATCATCCCGGCACGCACCAGAAATGGTTCGCACACCTCCTCGACGGTCGCGGGCTCCTCCCCGACCGCCACGGCCAGGGTCGACACACCGACCGGTCCCCCACCGAATGCCCTGATCAGCGCGTCGAGGACGGCGCGGTCGAGCCGGTCGAAACCGAGTTCGTCGACGTCGTAGACCGCGAGCGCGGCCCGGGAGACGTCGACGGTGATCACCCCGTCGCCGCGGACCTCGGCGTAGTCGCGGACCCGGCGTAGCAGTCGGTTGGCGATACGCGGGGTCCCTCTCGAGCGGCTCGCGACCTCGGAGGCGGCCTCGGGCCGGAGGTCGATGCCGAGGATGCCTGCCGAGCGTCGGAGCACCTGTACGAGCTCGTCGGTGTCGTAGAACTCCATGTGCGCGGTGAAGCCGAACCGGTCACGTAGCGGTCCGGTGAGCGATCCGGACCGGGTGGTGGCGCCGACCAGCGTGAACGGTGCGACGTCGAGCGGGATGGAGGTGGCGCCGGGGCCCTTGCCCACCACCACGTCCACCCGGAAGTCCTCCATCGCGAGGTAGAGCATCTCCTCGGCGGGGCGCGCGATGCGGTGGATCTCGTCGATGAACAGGACGTCGCCCTCGATCAGGTTCGACAGCATCGCCGCGAGGTCTCCGGCCCGCTCGAGTGCCGGACCCGAGGTGACGCGGATGGCCGATCCCATCTCGGCGGCGATGATCATGGCGAGGGATGTCTTGCCGAGGCCGGGCGGTCCCGACAACAGGATGTGATCGGGGGTGCCGCCACGCTTCTTGGCGCCATGGAGGACGAGTTCGAGCTGCTCGCACACACGGGGCTGGCCGATGAAGTCGGCCAGCGACCGCGGCCGCAGCCCGGCGTCGAAGTCGGCGTCGGCCCGCACCGGGGTGGCACTGACCTCGCGTTCGAGGTCCTCGGGGTTGAAATCCCCAGGGTTGAAATCCCCAGCGCCGAAATCCCGGGGGGCGTTCACGCGGTCCTACCCAGCCGCTTGAGTGCGTGTCGGAGTGCCTCGGACGCGTTGGCGTCGGGGTCCTCGGCGAGCACCGCGGCCACCGCCTTCTCCGCCGGGGCGGCGGTGAAACCGAGTCCGATGAGAGCCTCGGTGACCTGCGGCCCGATCCCGCCGAGGCCGGCCGGTCCGGCCCCTGTGGCGGACTCGGACACCGGTCGGTCGACCTTGTCGCGCAGTTCCACGACGAGCCGTTCGGCCACTCGTTTGCCGATGCCGGGCACAGTGGTCAGCGCCTTGACATCGGAGTCTGCCAGGGCCCGGCGCAGGGCGTCGGGGACGAGGACCGCGAGCGTGGCCATCGCCAGGCGTGGACCGACGCCGGTCACCGTCTGCAGCAGGGCGAACAATGCACGGGCGTCGGGTTCGGTGAACCCGTAGAGGGTCATCGAGTCCTCGCGCACGATCATCGTGGTGAGCAGTGTGGTCTCGTCACCGCGGCGCAGCCGCGAGAGGGTGTCGGGGGTGGCCAGTACGCGGTAACCCACACCGGCACAGTCGATCACGACGTGGTCGAGGGCCACCTCGACCACCGGTCCGCGTACCGACGCGATCATGCACTTCTCCCCTCGTCGCCGGCGGTGCGCCCGGCCCGGGCCGCGGCGACCCGTTGTCTGTGGATCTTCGCCATCTCGTCGGCCTTGCGCTGGGCGGCCGCCATCCGTTCGATCATCGGCCCACGCCAGCAATGGCAGATGGCCAGTGCCAGCGCGTCGGCGGCGTCGGCCGGGCGCGGCTTGGTCTGCATCCCGAGGATACGGGTCACCATGGTGGTGACCTGCGCCTTGTCGGCCCGGCCACTGCCGGTGACCGCAGCCTTGACCTCCGACGGGGTGTGGAACCGCACGGGGATGTTGCGCTGCCCGGCCGCCAGGGCGATCACACCGCCCGCCTGGGCGGTGCCCATCGCGGTGGACACCTGGTTCTGGGCGAACACTCGCTCGATGGCGACCACGTCGGGCTGGTGGACGTCGAGCCAGTGGCACGCCGCGGTGTACACCGCGAGTAGGCGTTCGGCGAGATCCATGTCGGTGGGCGTGCGCACCACGTCGACGTCGAGCGCCGTCACCTGCCGACCGTTCCCCGACTCGACCAGTGCGATACCGCACCGGGTCAGGCCGGGGTCGACACCCATCACCCGCAAGACCGCACCCCTCTTCACAACGAACAGTTGTTCGAGATCTTACCGAGTGGGTGCGACGGTCACGCGCACCGACACGGCACGACGGGCAGACTGGATGCGACATGACCACCTTCCATCCGAGCACCCCGGACGGACTCGTCGACGAGTGCATCACACGCATCCGACGGATCGACGGGGCCGGCGTGGTGATCGTCGACGGTCCCGCCCCCGCGCGTCCGGACGACCTCGCCGAGACGATCGCCCGGCGGCTGCGCGCCGAGGGACGTGCGGCGGGTGTGGTCCGCACCGACGACTACCTGCGGCCGGCGTCGTTGCGTTTCGAGTACGGCCGCGCCGATCCGCTGACCTTCCGGGACGGATTCGTCGACCATGCGGCGATCGACCGCGAGGTGATCGCCGCGCTGCACCGGCACGGCCGCTGGTTGCCCCGACTGTGGGATGCGCAGCGGGACCGCTCGTTTCGCGACTCCACGCAAGCGGCGACCGCCGACCAGATCGTGCTGGTCGGCGGCCCGATGCTGCTCGGTCGAGGTCACGACGCGGATGTGACGATCGCCCTGCGGATGTCGGGGGCCGCGCTGCGGCGACACCTGCCCGGCGACGAGCACTGGACGGTCGATCCACTGCTCGAGCACGCCGCGGGTGCCGGGCCCGCCGACATCGAGGTCCGCTACGACCACCCGGCACGGCCGGCGATCGCCGTCCGGTGACCTGCGGTTTCAGCAGGTGATCCAACGCTTGCCTGCGGCAGCAGGCGGTCGAACGCTTGCCTGCGGCAGCAGGCGGTCGAACGCTTGCCTGCGTCAGCAGGCGGTCGAACGCTTGCCTGCGTCAGCAGGTGGTCCAACGCTTGCCTGCGTCAGCAGGTGGTCCAACGCTTGCCTGCGGCAGCAGGTGGTCCAACGCTTGCCTGCGTCAGCAGGTGGTCCAACGCCGACCTGCTGCGCGCCGGGGAACTCGTCAGTCGTCGAGTTCGGCGAGGACCTCATCGCTGATGTCGACGTTGCTGTAGACGTTCTGCACGTCGTCGGAGTCCTCGAGCGCGTCGATCAGCTTGAACACCTTGCGGGCGCCCTCGGCGTCGACGGCGACCTCCACGGAGGCGCGGAAGCTGGCCTCGGCCGAGTCGTAGTCGATTCCGGCGTCCTGCAGCGCGGTGCGCACGGCGACGAGGTCGGTGGGCTCGCTGACGATCTCGAACTGCTCGCCGAGGTCGGTGACCTCTTCGGCACCGGCGTCGAGCACGGCCATCAGGACGTCGTCCTCGCTCTGACCGTCCTTGTCGAGGGTCACCACACCCTTGCGGGTGAACAGGTAGGCCACCGAACCCGGATCCGCCATGTTGCCGCCGTTGCGGGTCATCGCGGTGCGGACCTCACCGGCGGCGCGGTTGCGGTTGTCGGTGAGGCACTCGATCAGGATCGCCACACCGTTGGGGCCATAGCCCTCGTACATGATGGTCTGCCAGTCGGCGCCACCGGCCTCTTCACCGGCTCCGCGCTTGCGCGCCCGCTCGATGTTGTCGTTGGGGACCGAGGTCTTCTTGGCCTTCTGGATCGCGTCGTAGAGCGTCGGGTTACCGGCCGGGTCACCACCGCCCGTTCGGGCCGCCACCTCGATGTTCTTGATCAGTTTCGCGAACATCTTGCCGCGCTTGGCGTCGATGACCGCCTTCTTGTGCTTGGTGGTGGCCCATTTGGAATGGCCGCTCATACGCTGTTCCGATCCTTCCCGTGCACCGCGACCTCCGCCGAACGACCGGCCACGGGCAAACCAACTTCCTGACGTCGACAGTCCAGTCTACGGCGCCGGGTGGCGTGGATGACGCACCATGTCGACGAAATATGCGTGGACCCGCCGATCACCGGTCACCTCGGGGTGGAACGACGTGGCCAGTACCTGCCCCTGACGGACCGCCACGACGCGGCCGGCGGCCGGGCCGTCGGGCACCTTGGCCAGCACCTCCACCCCGTCACCGACCTTCTCCACCCATGGTGCACGGATGAACACCGCACGCATCGGCACCTCGTCGGTGATGCCGGCGATCTCCAGATCGGTCTCGAAGGATTCGACCTGACGTCCGAATGCGTTGCGGCGCACCGTGATGTCGAGGGCATCGAGGTGACGCGCATCGGGCCGGGTGTCGAGGATGTTCGACGCGAGCATGATCATGCCTGCGCACGATCCGTAGGCCGGCAGTCCGTCGGCGAGCCGGGCCCGCAGCGGTTCGTAGAGGCCGACGACGCCGAGCAGGTGGCTCATCGTGGTCGACTCGCCCCCGGGGATGACGATGCCGTCGACCGATTCGAGTTCGGCTGCGCGGCGAACCGTGATCGCCTCGGCTCCGGCGGAGTCGAGGGCGGCGAGATGCTCGCGGACGTCGCCCTGCAGGGCGAGGACACCGATCCGTGGGGTGGTGGTCATGCGCGGGTTCACCGATCCGTCCGGGCGTGTTGATCGGCGGGCATCAGACGGCCCGTGCGGCTCAGCCCTTCCTGGGTGACCGCGGCGACCATCCGGCCGCTGCGGTCGAAGATCCGGCCCTGGGTCAGTGCGCGTCCGGCGCCGGCCGACGGCGAGGTCTGGTCGTAGAGCAGCCAGTCGTCGGCGCGGAAGGGGCGCATGAACCACATGGCGTGGTCGAGTGAGGCGATCTGGGGTTCGATGCCCGGATGCGGCACCTTCGACGATCCGAGCAGGGTCATGTCGCTCATGTAGGCGAGGGTGCAGACGTGCATCGTCTGGTCGTCGGGCAGCGGTTTGCGGTAGCGGAACCACACGCGTTGCTGGGCGGCGAAGTAGTCGGAGGTCACCATCTGTTCGCGCGGGACCACGCGCAGATCGAAGTTGTTCCATTCCTTGAGGACGGCGTTGGCGTCGTCGCCGTACTCGTCGATCCGGTCCGGCAGTGATTCCGGTTCCGGCGCCGGGGGCATGCGGTCCTGGTGCTCGATGCCCTCGTCGTGGGTGACGTGGAACGACGCCGACATCATGAAGATCGCCTCGCCGCCCTGGATGCCGGTCACGCGGCGGGTGACGAAGGACCGGCCGTCGCGGATACGGTCGACCAGGAAGACCGCCGGGATGTCGGGGTTGCCCGGCCGGAGGAAGTAGCCGTGCAGGGAGTGGACGGCGAACTCGTCGCCCACGGTATGGGTCGCCGACACGAGGGCCTGACCGGCGACCTGCCCTCCGAAGGTGCGACGCAGATAGCTCTCGAAGGCGCCGCCACGGTAGATGTCGGTCTCGATCCGTTCGACGCGGAGGATGTCCTCGATGTCTGCCACCGGAACAGTATCCCCCACCCGTCCCTCAGAGCTCGTCGAGGGAGACCAGCCCGTCCTGCACGGCGCGGGCGACGAGGCCGGCCTTGGTCGGGGCGGCGCGACCGATCTCGGCGTACTTGGCGCGAATCCGGGTGAGGTGGGTGTTGACGGTGCCCAGCGAGATGAACAGTTCCTGCGCCACAGCGGGCTTGGAATCGACCATCAGCCAGGTACGCAGCACCTCGACCTCGCGGGTGGTGAGGCTCGGGCGCGGCAGTTCGGGAACGGCCGGGGCCTCGGGCTCGGGGGCGGGCACCGCGCACATTGGGCGGACCGGCGCCGGAACCGGGACCTGCTGACCGGGCAGCGGCATCCGCCGGGCGGCCAGCCGGGCGAGGGCCTCGGTCCGGCGACGGTCGGCGTCGGCCCGGCGGCGCGCGTCGGTGGTGACGGCTCCGGGGGTCCGGGAGCCGGCGGCGCGGGAGGTGAAGGCGCCGGGGGCGTGGGCGATGCGGCTCGGCGAGATGGGGGTGGCGATGGCGGTCATCGTGTTCTCCTCGTGTTCCGTTCGGTGCGACCCGGTGCGATCTCCGGTGTTGCACGCAACGTTATGAGGGATTCCACGGTCGGTCGATGGGGAGAACTCCCCTGCCCACGGGGAGAAGTACCCATGCCATCGTCGCAGGTCAGAAGGGTCAACTCGCGGCGTTACGCGCAGCCTCGGCGTCGATGAGGGGTAGATCTGCCCGGGTGACCATCCGGGACGCCACGGCGTACTCGACGAGCTTGGCCCGACGGTTGCTGGCGAGCTTCCCGCCGCCGGCCCGCATACCGCTGACGCCGAGCTGATCGAGCTTGTCGCAGACGTTGTCGAGCTTGCGGTTGAACTTGGTGATCGGCCAGCCGAGGCGGGCGGCGGCCTGTGCCGACGACGGGATGGAGCTCGATCCGCTGCCCTCGCGGCGCAGTGCCTCCTCGGCGAGCACGATGATGAGCAGCTTCTGGCTCTCGGTGAGAGTCGGGACACCCTGGGTGGTGCGGCCCCCGGAAAACGACTGCTGGGTGACCGGCCGGACCTGCGGGGCGGTCGCGTAGACACTCAGTTCGTAGGTGGTGGGTCCGGCGGTGAAGACGATGGTGGTCTCGCCGAAGACCAGGGGCATCCGTGCACCGGGACCGAGGGTGGCCGAGAACCCGACGTCACCGGCCGAGACCGTCGCCGACAGGTGGCTACCGAGATTGCTCAGCCACCACAGGCCATTCTCGTTGTGCAGCACCAAGAACTGGCGATGCAGGTAGGGGTTGTCGTCGACCGACAGGTCCGCCTCGCGACCGATGGTGAACCGGCGGTCGCCGCTCAGCGGGAATCGCTCGCCACAGAACTCGACGTAGGTCATCCCGGCCGGTACGGATGCGGCCATCATCGATCCCCGGTCGGGTCGCCCGCTTCCTCTGCGCCGAGCTCGGGTGCTGCGACCGCCTCGGCGATCTCGGCGGGTTCGGCGGACTCTCCGGTCGGCGCGGGGGCCTCGGCACCTGTGTCGGCTTCGGACGCGTCGGCGTCCGCGGTCGTCTCGACGCCGTCGGTGGTGATGGTCGCCACGTCGGCACCGTCGACGGCGGGCATGCGGATGGTCGACACCGACTCGTGGACGTCGACGACGATCACGGTCACGTTGTCGTGTGCCCCGAGCGCGAGAGCCGCCTCGACGAGGTCGTCGGCGGTCTGGACGGCGGCCTCCCCCTCGCCCAGGATCCGGGCGATCTCGTCGTCGGGCAGTTCCCCGGTGAGGCCGTCCGAACACATCAGGAGGATGTCGCCGGGCAGGGCGACGGTGGAGAAGTAGTCGGCGACCGGGTCGATCATCCCGGCCCCGAGGGCCCGCGTGATCACGTTGCGGCGCGGGTCGGTGCGCGCGTCCTCGGGGGTGAGGAAGCCGGCGTCGATGAAGTCCTGGACCTGCGAATGGTCGCGGGTCAGCTGTTGTAGCGTGCCGTGCTGGTAGCGGTACGTGCGGGAATCGCCGATGTTGAGGATCAGCCAGTACGGCTCCTCGTCGACCGTCACGAGGACCGCACCGGTCGCGGTGGTGCCCGCGCGCCGCTCGGAGGCGGTCTCGATCTCCGAGATCCGGGTCTGCGCCTGGTCGAGCAGGTCGATCAGCGACTTCTGGGTCTCGATCAGTTCGCCGGAGCTCTCCACCCCGGCCAGGGTGAGCAGTGCCGCCTCGCTGGCGACCTCACCGCTGTCGTGTCCGCCCATGCCGTCGGCGAGCAGATAGGTGCCGGGCAGCGCCAGTGCTGCGTCCTCGTTGGTCTCCCGGACCATGCCGACGCTGCAGCGCACCGCCCACTCCAGTCGCAGATCGCCGACGAAGTGCGTCCCCGAGGTCGATTCGTCGCGGACGATACTCACCGAATCCATGATCAGCAGATACTACCGGCGAGCACCCGCCGGACGACGGCAGACCACACCGGTGCGCCCAGGTTCATTCGAGCGGTTCACGTGTGGTCTGCCGTCGGTGTGGTCACCAGCCGCGTTCGGCCAGACGATGCGGCTGCGGGATGTCGTCGACGTTGATGCCGACCATTGCCTCGCCCAGCCCGCGCGACACCTTGGCCAGCACATCGGGATCGTCGTGGAAGGTGGTGGCCTGCACGATCGCCGCCGCCCGCTGCGCCGGGTTGCCCGACTTGAAGATGCCCGAACCGACGAACACGCCCTCGGCGCCGAGCTGCATCATCATCGCCGCATCGGCCGGGGTGGCGATCCCACCGGCGGTGAACAGCGTCACCGGCAGCTTGCCCGCCTTGGCGACCTCTACCACCAGGTCGTACGGCGCCTGCAGCTCCTTGGCCGCGACATACAGCTCGTCCTCGGGCAGCGAGGTCAGCCGGCGGATCTCGTCGCGGATCTTGCGCATGTGGGTGGTCGCGTTGGACACATCACCCGTTCCGGCCTCACCCTTCGACCGGATCATCGCCGCGCCCTCGGTGATCCGGCGCAGGGCCTCACCGAGGTTGGTGGCACCGCACACGAACGGCACGGTGAACGCCCACTTGTCGATGTGGTTCGAGTAGTCGGCCGGGGTCAGCACCTCCGACTCGTCGACGTAGTCGACACCGAGGCTCTGCAGGATCTGCGCCTCCACGAAGTGACCGATCCGGGCCTTCGCCATCACCGGGATGGACACGGTGTTGATGATGCCGTCGATCATGTCCGGATCCGACATGCGCGACACGCCACCCTGGGCCCGGATGTCGGCCGGCACACGCTCGAGCGCCATCACCGCGACCGCACCGGCGTCCTCGGCGATCTTCGCCTGCTCGGGGGTGACCACGTCCATGATCACGCCGCCCTTGAGCATCTCGGCCATCCCGCGCTTCACTCGCGCTGTGCCCTGACCGGTGTCCGACCCGGGAACGTTGCCTGACTGGGATTGGCTCACTGAAAGTCTCCTGGTTCTCGCATTGATCCCGATCCGCGTGGGATGCGGATCGTCCTGGTACCAGGATAGGTGAGCAGATCGACGGGGTTCCGGCAGGTGGCGACCGGTCACGGTCGCGGCACCCGCAGCCGACCGCCCGACTCGGTCACTCAGGTGCGTCGCCCGACCCCGGGGTCATCCGTTCGACGATCTCGAAGTAGTGCGGGCGGGCCGAGCGGCCACCGAGTCGAAGGGCCCGCACCAGGAATCGATCGGCGAGGGCACGGGTGTCGCGGACCGCGTCGTTGTAGAACCGGCGGGCCATCATCACCCGGGTCTCGGCGTCGGCGAGCTCACCGACGAGGCCCGAAGGTCGACTGTCGGCGTCGACGCGGCCCAAGGCCACCGACAACGCGTTCTCGGCGTCCTCTCGGGTCTCCCAGGACGCATGTTCGGCCGCATCCGCACAGGTCAGGAGCTCATGCGCGGCAGCCCTCGTCTGCGGGTCGTCGACGGTCGCCATCCATGCCGCGATCGCCCGGACCACCACGGTGCGACGATCGAGCGCCGACTCGAGTGATTGCCGGGCGAGGTCGACGCGCACATTGAGTCGGTCGAGCCGATTGGCGCGGCCGTAGAGCCAGCCGCCGGCGATCAGCAGCACCAGCACGACCACCAGGACGATCGTGATCACTGCAGAGTCCGTCACGTCGTCATCTCCTGCTGGTCAATCGGCTCGGTCGGGCACACGGTTCGGTCGGGCACACGGTTCGGTCGGGCACACGGCTCGGTCGGGCACACGGCTCGGTCCGACGGGGGTTCGGGTGGGACACCACCGATTCAGTCGGACACCACCACCGGGCCGGCCCCCACGGTCACGGTCTCGTAGACGCGCATGATCTGATCGGCCACCCGCGACCAGTCGTAGCGTTCGGCCCGGGCCTCCCCGGCGGCGACCAGTTCGGACCGTGCCTCGTCGTCACCGAGCAGGGTGATGATGCCGTCGGCGAGTTCGTCCGCGGCTCCCACCCCGACCAGCATCCCGGCGCGGCCGTCGTCGAGCACCCGGCGGAACGCGTCGAGTTTGGACGCGATCACCGCGGCCCCGGCGGCCATCGCCTCCACCAGCACGATGCCGAAACTCTCACCGCCGAGGTTGGGTGCCACATACACGTCGGTGGACGCGAAGGCCCGGGCCTTGGTGACGTCGTCGACACGGCCGAGGAACACCAGGTGGTCGGCGAGCTCCCCGGCACGGCGGCGCAGCGCCTTCTCGTTGCCGCCCCCGACGACGAGCACCCGGACGTCCGGGAACTCGGCGACCACCCTCGGCAGGGCCCGCATCAGGATGTCGATGCCCTTGCGCGGCTCGTCGAAGCGCCCGAGGAACAGGATCGACCGTCCCGGCCACGGGTATCCGTCGAGCGGCTCGGCGGAGGCGAAGAACGGGTAGTTGATGCCGTTGGGGATCTCCACCGCGTCGGAGCCGAGGGCCTCCATCTGCCAGCGCCGGGCGAGCTCGGAGACGGCGATCTTGCCGGAGATCCGTTCGTGGTACGGCCGCAGAATTCCCTGGAAGACGGTGAGCCACAACGATCGTGAGGTCGACGTGTGGAAGGTGGTGACAATCGGTCCGAGCGCCACCATCAGGGCCATCATCGACAGACTCGGCGAATTGGGCTCGTGTACGTGTAGCACGTCGAAGTCGTTGTCGTCGATCCACCGTCGAAGCCGTCGGTATCCGCGCGGACTGAAGTTCACCCGCGACACCGACCCGTTGTACGGCAGTGCCAGCGCCGGGCCCGCCGAGACGACGTACTCGGGCAGCTGGGTGTCCGCGTCGGCGGGCGCGATCACGCTGACGTGATGCCCCCGCTCGAGATAGACCTGTGCGAGTTCGACGACATGGGCCTGCACACCGCCGGGCACGTCGAAGGAGTACGGGCACACCATCCCGATCCTCATGCGTCGCCTGCGATCCGGGCACGTTGCCGATCGGTCCAGTCCGATTCCCACAGCGGCTGCAGCATGTGCCAGTCGGTCGGATGTGCAGCGATGTTCACCGCGAATGCGTCGGCGAGGGCCTGGGTCGCGGCCTCCACACCGACCGACACGTCGATCTCCTCACCGCAGCTGACCATCGAACCGGGCGCGTCGGTGAACCAGTGGTGCACCGGCAACAGCACCGCACCGGTCTCGATCGCCAGCCGCGCCGAGCCGGCGGGCATCCGGGTCTTCTCCCCGAAGAACGTGACCGGCACACCGTGGCGGGCGAGGTCACGCTCCCCCAACAGGCACACGATCTGGCCGTCGCGGAGGCGGTCGGCAAGGAGGCCGAACGGTGGCTGGTCTCCCCCGCTGAGCGGGAAGATCTCGAATCCCAGGGACTCGCGGTACTCGACGAACCGGTTGAACAACGACTCCGGGCGCAACCGTTCGGCGACGGTCGCAAAACTGGCGTGGTTCTGCACCAGCCACACCCCGGCCATATCCCAGTTGCCGGTGTGCGGCAACGACAGGATCACGCCCTTACCCTGCGACAGCGCCGCATCGAGGCGGGCGCGGTCCGGCGGCGGAACGTCGACGGTGGCCGCGGTCTCGGCGAGGTCCTGGGCGGGCAGCCGGAAGGCCTCGTACCAGTAGCGGGCGTACGAGCGCATGGCGTCGGCGACGAGATCGTCGGGTACCTGATCGGGCGTGGTGCCGACCACGCGGGCAAGGTTGCGGCGCAACTGTTCCGGACCACCGTTGCGGCGGCCGGCATAGCGGCCGATCCGGTCGAACGCGGCGCGTGCGAGTCCGTCCGGGGCATGGCGGACACCCGCCCACCCCGTCCGGTATCCGAGGTCGGTGGCCGATTCCTTCAGGCGCCCGAACTGCCCACCGAGACTCACTGGGCCGGCTCGTCGGAGTCGGAATCGGCACCCGTGCCGGATTCGGTGTCGGGGCCGGATTCGGTGTCGGGGCCGGCCGGCTTGGCCAACGGGATCAGCTCGCGGGCCCCCGGCGACGATGCGATCGACCACATGCGCTGGCCGACGGTGATCACGCTGCCGACGGCGAGCAGCCACATCGCCACGTGGATGGCCCACCACAGGCCCAGTCCGGTCAACCCGGCACCGACGAGCACGATGATCAGCCGGTCCGGGCGCTCGATGAGTCCGCCGTCGCCGTTGAGGCCCGCAGCCTCCGCGCGTGCCTTGGCATACGAGATGACCTGCGAGGTGACCAGGCAGATCAGGGTCGCCACGAACAGCAGCTGGTGCGGATCGTTCCAGGCACACCACCAGGCGAGTCCGGCGAAGATCGCGCCGTCGGCGATGCGGTCGCAGGTGGCGTCGAGGACCGACCCGAACCGGGTGCCGCCGCCGCGGGCGCGGGCCATCGCACCGTCGAGCATGTCGAACATGACGAACAGCCAGATGACCATGGTTCCCCAGAACAGGTGGCCCGTGGGGAACAGGGTCAACGCCGCGGCCACGGTGGCGACCGTGCCGATCAGCGTCATCATGTCGGGGGTCAGCCCGGTGCGCAGCAGGGCCCGGCCGATCGGGAGGGTCACCTTGGACACCGAGGCGCGGCCCCGAATGCTCAGCACCGATCTGCTCCTTCCGGCCCTCCGGCCGTGACGTCGTCGAATCGGTGCCAGGCGTCGGCGAGCAGCGCGCGGGTGTCGCGGAGCAGTTGCGGCATCACCTTGGTTCCGCTGACCACGGTGATGAAGTTGGCGTCACCCACCCATCGCGGCACGATGTGTTGGTGGAGGTGTTCGGCGAGCGATCCGCCGGCCGCATAGCCCAGGTTGAGTCCCACGTTGAACGCGTTCGGGTTGGACACCGCCTTGATGGTGCGGATCATCCGCTGGGTGAACGCCATCAGTTCGGCGGACTCCCCGGGGGTGAGTTCCTCGAGGTCGGCGACCTGCCGATAGGGCACCACCATGGTGTGGCCCGGGTTGTACGGGTACAGGTTGAGCACCGCGTACACGTGCTCGCCGCGGGCGACGACCAGTCCGTCTTCATCCGACATCCGCGGGATGTCGAGGAAGGGATGGCCCGATGTCTTGGGTTCGCCGGTCTGAGGTTCGCCGGCCTGGGGTTCGCCGGTCTGGGGTTCGCCGGTCTGGGGTTCGCCGGTCTGGGGTTCGCCGGACGTGGCCGCACCGGTCTCGGTGTCCGCGTCTCCCGACTCCGAATCCCCACTCGGGGCATCCCGGGTCTGGGGTACCTCGGCGGTGATGTAGGTCATCCGATGCGGGGTCCACAGACGCTGGAGCCGATCGGCGTCGCCGGTCCCGCAGTCGCGGATCTCGGTCTCCAGCGCGTCCGGGCCGTCAGCCATCGCTGCTCCCCGCGGCCGCACTCACGGGCTCGGGGTTCACCAGGTCTTTGCTGGGCGACTCGTTGCGTCGGGAACCGACCCAGTCGACGATGGTCTCGATCGCCTGTGCCACCGGCACCCCGTTGACCTGGGTACCGTCACGGAATCGGAAGCTCACCGCGCCCGCCTCGACGTCGCGTTCCCCCGCCAGCAGCATGAACGGCACCTTCCCAGTCGTGTGGGTGCGGATCTTCTTCTGCATGCGGTCGTCAGAGTAGTCGACCTCGGCGCGGATGCCCTGCTTGCGGAGTGCGTCGACGACTCCCTGCAGGTGGTCGGCGAAGGCCTCGGCCACCGGGATGCCCACCACCTGCACGGGTGCGAGCCACGCCGGGAACGCACCGGCATAGTGCTCGGTGAGCACACCGAAGAACCGCTCGATCGATCCGAACAGCGCGCGGTGGATCATCACCGGACGCTGCTTGGTGCCGTCAGGTCCGGTGTACTCGAGCTGGAAGCGTTCGGGCAGGTTGAAGTCGAGCTGGATGGTCGACATCTGCCAGCTGCGGCCGAGTGCGTCCTGCACCTGCACCGAGATCTTGGGGCCGTAGAACGCGGCGCCTCCCGGATCGGGGACGAGGTTCAGACCCGATGCCTCGGCGACCTCGCGCAGTGTGTCGGTGGCCTCGGTCCACAGTGCGTCGTCGCCGACGAACTTGTTGGGGTTCTTGGTCGACAGCTCGAGGTAGAAGTCGTCGAGCCCGTAGTCCTTGAGCAGCCCCAGTACGAAGTTCAGCGTGGTGGTCAGCTCGTCGCGCATCTGCTCCTTGGTGCAGTAGATGTGCGCATCGTCCTGTGTCATGCCGCGGACGCGGGTGAGTCCGTGGATCACGCCCGACTTCTCATACCGATACACCGAACCGAACTCGAACAGGCGCAGCGGCAGCTCGCGGTAGGAACGTCCGCGCGACCCGAACACCAGGTTGTGCATCGGGCAGTTCATCGGCTTGAGGTAGTAGTCCTGGCCGGGCTTGCGGACCGTGCCGTCCTCGTTGAGCTCCTCGTCGATGTGCATCGCCGGGAACATGCCGTCGCGGTACCAGTCGAGGTGGCCGGAGACCTCGTACAGATGACCCTTGGTGATGTGCGGCGAATAGACGAAGTCGTAGCCCTCCTCGACGTGCCGCTTACGCGAGTAGTTCTCCATCTCCTGACGGATGATGCCGCCCTTGGGGTGGAACACCGGCAGACCCGAGCCGAGCTCGTCGGGGAAGCTGAACAGGTCGAGCTCCGCACCGAGCTTGCGGTGATCGCGACGCTCGGCCTCGGCGAGCAGGTCCAGGTACTCCTGCTGGGCGTCGGCCGATTCCCATGCGGTGCCGTAGATACGCTGCAGGGCCGCATTCTCCTGGTCACCACGCCAGTAGGCGGCCGAGCTGCGCGTGAGCTTGAACGCGGCAATGTACTTGGTGGTGGGTACGTGCGGGCCACGGCACAGATCGCACCAGATGCGCTCGCCGGTACGAGGATTGAGGTTGTCGTAGACGGTCAGCTCCTTGCCGCCGACCTCCATGACCTCCTTCTCGTCGAAGCTGCCCTTGTCGTCGATCAGCTCGAGCTTGAACGGTTCGTTCGACAGCTCGACCTTGGCCTCGGCCTTGGACGCGTAGACACGACGGGAGAACTTCTGCCCCGACTTGACGATCTGCTTCATCTTCTTCTCGAGGGCGGCGATGTCCTCGGGCGTGAAGGGGTCGGTCACGTCGAAGTCGTAGTAGAAGCCGTCCTTGATCGGCGGACCGATACCGAGCTTGGCCTCCGGGAACAGCTCCTGCACGGCCTGCGCGAGGACGTGTGCGGTGGAGTGGCGGATCACGCTGCGGCCGGCCTCGGTGTTGGCCGCGACGGGCTCCACCTCGGTCTCGAGTTCGGGCGCCCACGACAGGTCGCGCAGCATGCCCGACGCGTCACGGACGACGACGATCGCCTCGGGTCCCTTGTTGGGCAGGTCGTGCTCCCGCAGCGCGGTGCCCGCGGTGGTCCCAGCAGGCACACGGATCGTGGCTGGGTGACTCACCTTGACTTCGTCGGGCACGGCGAACGCTCCTCCGGGGATCGGCCTCGGGACACCACACGGCGCCCGTCGGCAAAACGGGTTTCCGACGTCGATCGTATCGAGTGGACCCGACATTCCGGGTCGCCGGTTCCCCCTCCCGGCGCATCACTCCGTATTTCGAGACATTCGAGAAAACATCTCGAATTTTTTCGCGACGTCTCATGTTGCGTATGGTCGCCATTTACAAGTGTTTTGCTGCGTCCTTCGACGACGTCTCACAACACACGGGGTCTCAATACCGATACCTGATCGTGTTTCGAGATAGATTCGGTCAATGTCCTCCGACGCATCGACCGCGACCCTCCTCGGGTACGCGCGCGCCCGGCCCCGTGCCGGTTCCCTCGACGAGCAGATCGACGAGCTCACCGGGACCGGCGTCGCCGCCAACCGCATCTACACCGACACCGCGGTCCTGCCCGGGGCCGAACGGCCCGGGATGACCGCCCTGCTCGACTACGCCCGCCGCGGCGACACCGTCGTCGTGGCGGGTATGGATCGGCTCGGCCGGTCGACCCCTGAGGTGATGTCCACCGTGCGTGACCTGGGTGAACGAGGGCTGCGGTTGCGCTCGTTGCGGGAACGGATCGACACCACCGAACCGGCCGGCCACATGATCGTCGGGGTGCTCGCGTCGCTGTCGGAGCTCGACGACGAGCAGGCACCCGGTCGGCGGGTGGCCGCTCGAGGCACCCGCCGCACCAGCGCGACCGTCGGGCGTCCCCGCGCACTCACCCCCGACCAGATCGAGCAGGCCGAACGCATGCGTGCCAACGGCGAGCCCGTGCCCCGGATCGCCGCGGCGCTCGGAGTGAGTCGCGCGACGTTGTATCGCACCCTCGCCACCAAGGAGGCCCGGTGATCAGTATCACGGCGGTGTGCGACACCGCCCACCTCGACGCCCTCGAGTTCCGGCGCGGTATCGAGGCCGCCTACGCCGACCTCGGGGCGCTGCCGCTCCCGTGGGCGCGCCACCACGCGGCGAGCACCCTGGCCGGCCGACCGTCGGACGCCGAGCCCCCACGGGCCGATCCCCCACGGGACGCCGAGCCCTCGGCGCATGGTGTCGAGTCGCTCGCCGTCGATGCCGAGGCCGGCCTGTCGGCGTCGAGCTACTCGCGCGGGTATCGCGCGGCGTTGCACGGATTCCTGCGCGACGGTCCCCGACTCTAGGTGACACCCGTCGCGGGCGAATCACGTCAAGGATCGGGCCCTGTCAGAGGATCGGGTTCGGTCAGAGGATGGGACTATGTACCCAGTCCGCATCGACGTCGACCCATCCGGCGACGGTGCCGAACACACCCAGCATCCACATCGACGCCAGCACCACCAGGCAGGTGCCGAGCCCGAAGACGCCCTGCACCGCCCAGTGCTGCTGACGGAACCACTCCACCCAGGCGTCGTACTTGGTGCGCGCGAATCCCAGCAGCCGGTGCGCCCAGGAGAACTCCGACGCCAGGATGCCCAGGCCGAGAAAGACGATCAGCCAGCCCGGTCCCGGATACGGGATGGCGACGATGCCGCCGGCCAGCACGAGCGCGCCCACTACACCGACCGTGATGCGGTAGGTGAGATTCAACTCCGGTCGACGCCGGATCACGTAGCGCCGCTTGCGCGCCCAGATCCGCAGCCGCTTCCACGCCGACATGCTCGACCACTCCCCTGAGATCGCTCCGGGCCGGTGTCACCCGTTCGGGTCAGGATACGTGGGCCGCGCGACATCGATCTCAGGGCGCGCACCCGCGAGTGCCGTGATCCGAGTCCACCCAACTGCAGGGCGCATCCGGGTCGCCTCTGTGAGACTGAGCAGGTGATTCGCACACTCCGGCTTCTCCGCATGGTGTCGGCAGCGGTACTGCTCACCGTCCTGGGCGCGTCGGCCGCCCACGCCGCGCCGACCCCGCAGGGCACCACACCCGGGCCGGTGTGTGCCTGGCAGTTCATGTCCAACGCGAACGATCTGAACGTCGCGTTCCCCGACAGCAACGCCACCTACTGGGTGATGCCGTACGCGCTCGGCGCCGGCGATTCGATCAGCCTGTCGGGACAGTTCCCGCAGGCCCGGTATTTCTCGCTGAACACCTACGGCACCGATTTCGACACCATCGACACCCTGCGCGACAACCAGATCACGCCGGATCGTGGCAGCTCCAACCCGTTCGCCCAGGTGTCGCCGAACCGATCGGGGCGCAGCTGGCACGCGACAGTGGTCCCGCGGGCGGCCGATCCGTCGCGCAACGAGATCAGCGGCCTCCCGACCACCGGCACCCAGCGCGTCCCGGTGGGCTTCCTCATCGTGCGCGTCTACGTCCCCGACGACCCCAACTCGCCCAACGGTGATGTCGCCCTGCCCACCATGACGATGCATCTGGGCGGCGCGACCATCCCCCTGCGCCCCTGCGCATCCCCGCTCGCCCTCTCCGGCGACTCCGCACTGATGAAGGCGCTGTTCGACCGCCTCGTCAGCACCGGCGGCGGTTCCGCGCCGGAGGCCACCTTCACCAATCCGACGACGACCGGCGGACTGTTTCCCAACGGCGACAACAAGTATCTCGCCGCGGCGGTGACCTACCAGCCCGGCCGGGTCGTCGTGGTCCGCGGGAAGGCACCCTCGTTCCCCGACACCACCGCCGGGACGTCGGCGGCGGTGCCGCGCGACCTGCGGTACTGGTCGATGTGCCAGAACGACAGGGTGAGCCCCTACCCCGTCGTCGGCTGTGCGGCCGATCACCAGACCGCGCTCGACGCCGACGGGTACTACACGTATGTGGTCGCCGCACCGCAGGATCTGGCCGTGCCGACCGATGCGAGCCAGACCCTGATCGGCTGGGGCAGCACCGCCGTCGCCGACAAGGTGCTGATCATGCGGAACATGCTCCCGTCGGCCGGGTTCTATCCGCAGTCGGTCCAGGCGTCACAGGCCGCCCACTCCGATCCCGCGACGTCGATGGGCGCGTACTACCCACGCGGCACCTACTGCCGGGTCGACGTGCTGCGCAGCCAGGGATGGCAGGGCTGCTATCGGTGACACTCGCGAGGGAGACTGCGGCGTGGCGGCGTACGAGACCGCCCGGTGAAACACGGGGAACGTTCGCGGCCAGGGCCGACGACACCACCGCAGGGCGACTCGATCTCGATGTCCTCGATGTCCTCGATGTCATAAGCGTTGTCCTGGTTACGATCAGAACAACCAGCCACAACGTCGGCGCCATCTCGACCCGGGTGGCCGGCACTCAGAACCATCGACCACCTGGACGACCTGCGGCGCATCGCCAGCGATGAGATCGCCCACCGCACAGGTCACCGATACGTGACAACGCACCGCGCCGTTGACCCATGTCGGCGCTGACGCCGCCGAATACATGACGACGATCGTCACCGAGCGCGCCCCAGACGCCATCAGGTGCATGGACCCGTTCCACGTGGTCCAGTGGGCGACAAGAGCTGTGGACCGAACCCGACAACGGGACATACATCGGATCCCGGGCCTGAGCAGAGTTGAACGACGGAATCTGCGGTGGGCGTTGCTGAACGATCCAGAGAACCTGACCGACACCCGGTTCGGATCTGCAGCACACAGTCGGTTCTCGGGCAAACGGCGAGTTGGCCCGTGCGTGTCAACTCCACGAGCAACCACGGCATCTGTTCCACGGAATCTTCTCCACGGCAAGCACAACGACCCCTGGCGGACGATCGAGCTGCGTATCCGACTCTCCCGCAGCATCATTGACCTGCAGAACGATCACTAGAGTCACTCTTCCACCCCGTTGCGGCACCTGGACGATCCAACCGCCACCGGCTGCGGAACCGTGACCATCCCCTTCACCGTTCGCCGGCACCGGGCGTTGTCGCCGACCTCCAGTGCGACGGCCGGGGCAGCGGGTCGGCCCTTGTAGCGGTCGGCGTCAGCACCGGCGATCGCCCACCTTTGCCACAACGCTCCTTCTCATCGTGCTCGATGCCCCCGCCCCTTCTGTTCCATCATCAGTGCTCACCGACGAGCCCGGGCGGTCCGTGAGCGGGCATACGGACTCGTCCAGCGGCACACGGTCCGCATGCGCACTCGGCCGCCCCACCCCAAAGGTCGCAGCAAGGCTGTACATGAGGCCTTGACATCGAAGGTGATACGCGACACACTTCGTCGTACCGTTCAACGGCATGTTATGCCGCACAGCGGTCCAGTGCGTAGGTGAGCCCCGAAAGGCAAGGCCAGGTGACGACAACAGCAGCTCCCGTCGCGACGACGTCGGCAGCCGTCTCCCACCCCCCGATGTGGATCGGTGGCGCGGCCGTCGACTCCGATGGGCGAGTCGAGATCCGCAGCCCCGCGACGAAGGATCTCGTCGCCACCGTGGCGACGGGCCGTACCGGCCACGCCGACTCCGCCGTGGCCCTGGCCACGACCAGCGTCGAGTCGGGTGTCTGGTGCGACCGGCCGCCGGCCGAGCGCGCGGACGTGCTCGACCGGGTCGCTGCGCCGCTCGACGCACGGACCGACGCACGGATCCAGGAACTCGCCGAGCTGCCCTCGAGAGAGAACAACGCGCCGGTCCGGTTCGCACGATGGGTGCACGTGGGCCTTCCCGCACAGGAACTCCGCGACTGCGCCGGGCTTGCGCACCCACCAGTGGGTCAAGCCTGTTCCGGCGTTGGCGGACATGGGCATCGGATCACCCTGCAGGGAGTGCTGGAGAGCGATTCGCTTTCCCCAGGAGTTCATCCCCGAGCTGATCTCCTACACCACCGATGGCCGGTTCCCCATCGACGGGCCGATGACGGCGTTCCCCGTCGACCGGATCGGCGACGCCGTCGAGGCCATGAGGCCGCCGACGTGAACACGCCTGTCCTGACCGTCATCTGAGCGCACCGGCCGGCCCCGACGGGCACGCAAACCCGTGGCGTCGAGCCACAGAACAGAGTCACAGTGAGAGGAAGTCACAACATGTACGACTACATCGTCGCTGGAGCGGGCTCGGCGGGCTGTCTCGTCGCCAACCGGCTCAGCGAGAAGCACCGGGTGCTGCTCATCGAAGCCGGCGGCCCCGATGACAACCCGTGGGTGGAGATCCCCCTCGGGATGCAGCGCCTCCTCGGCGACCCCACCGCGGTGTGGCCCGACCGGACCGAGCCGGCCGAGGAGATCGCCGGCCGCTCGATTCCGCTGGTACAGGGTCGGATCATGGGCGGTTCGAGCTCCGTGAACGGCATGATGTACGTCCGCGGCCAGCGCGAGGACTACAACAGCTGGGCCGAGGTGGCCGGCGACGCGAGCTGGTCCTGGGACGAGGTGCTCCCGTACTTCCGCAAGCAGACGTCATACCCCGACGGCGACCCCACCTATTTCGGCGCCGACGGTGAGCTCAAACTGAGCTCGCTGACCACGGTGCACCCCACCACCGTCGCCTACATCGAGGCCTCGCAGGAGGCCGGGGTCCCGCTCAACAAGAACCAGAACAGCGGCGACCAAGTCGGCGTCGCGGTCGTCATGGGCAACATCCATCATGGCCGACGCCAGTCATCGTCCGTCGCCTTCATCGATCCCATCCGGGACCGCGACACGCTCGACGTGCTCACTGACGCCCGCGTGTCCCGCGTCCTCATCGAGGACGGTGCGGCCGTCGGCGTCGAGGTGATCGAGGATGGCGGGGCCACAAGGGAGATCCGCGCGGCCAAGGAGGTCGTGCTGTCGGCCGGGGCGATCGGCAGTGCCACGATCCTGCAGCTATCGGGCATCGGCGACGCGGGGCACCTCGGCTCACTCGGCATCGAGGTGGTCTCCGACCTTCGCGGCGTCGGCCGGAACCTCCAGGACCACCTGTTCGGCCACGTCAAGTTCAAGCTGCGCGACGAGAGCGACAGCATCAACGCGACCATGAGCGACGAGGGTCGGCTCGACGAGGCCATCGAGGAGTGGCGTGAGCACGGCACCGGCACCCTCAGCAGCACCTCCTCGCAGGCACTCATCTTCTTTGCCGCGGACCCCGGGCAGACCAACCCCGACGTCCAGCTGGCGATGCGCCCGTACTCGTTCGGCATCTCCGAACAGGGCGTGCTGGGCATCGACCCGTTCCCCGGCATGATGATCTCGTCCATCGCCGCGCGCCCGTTCAGCGCAGGCGTCACCCGCATCGTCTCCGCCGACCCGACGGTGCGACCCCTGATCGACCCCGGCTACCTCACCGACGAGCGCGACATCGACCTGCTCTCCGCGGGCATCGCCAAGGTGCGCTCGATCGCCGCGCAGCCGGCGCTGGCCTCGCACATCGAGGCCGAGCTGGAACCCGGCCCCGACGTGAGTACCCCCGAGCAGATGGCCGACTACCTGCGCAACACGGTCTCGACGGTGTACCACCCGGTCGGGACATGCCGCATGGGCACCGAGGACGAGGCCGTCGTCGACGCGCAACTGCGGGTGCGCGGCGTCCGCGGGCTGCGGGTGATCGACGCGTCGATCATGCCGAGCATCACCTCCGGCAACACCAACGCCCCGACGTATCTGATCGCCGAAAAGGGCGCGGCGATGATGCTCGCCACATCGGGCGGCTCCACCGTCGCGGGACGTATCCCGCAATCCGAACGAGAGAAAGCCACCATGGCCATCACCCTTGAATGAAGCACCGTCGACCCGGTCCACGAGCAGCCGCTGGACGCCGTCGTCGTCGCGGACGCTCAGCCCGCGGCGCTCAAGCCGACCTTCCCAAACGCCCGCTACCTCTTCATGGGCGTCGAGTTCCGGCACTGGGAGGAGGCCAGCAAGCAGGAGGTGGCCCACCCCGCCGCTGACGCGCCCGAGCTCGACCACGTGCTGGCCTCGACCACGTGCTGGCGCTGTCCCAGGATACCCAGGTCAATACTATCGAGCAGTCGGTCCGCCGCGTGCAGGACGCTGGCCAGATCGACCTCGTCGACGAGTACGGCGAGATCGCCCCCGGCGTCGTCCTGGTCCTGAACCCAGGGCACACACCCGCCCACACCAGCGTCAGCATCCGTTCGGGCGACGATCACCTCTTCCTGACCGGCGACGCCTTCCACCACCCCGGGCAGGTCGCGCATCCCGAGTGGGCCGCGCTCAGCGACGTCGACGGCGAGCAGAGCACCGCGACGCGCCGCCGAATCCTCGCCGAGTTCGTCGACACCCCGACGATCGTGCTCGGCAATCACTTCGCGCAGCCCTCGATGGGGCGGATCGTCTCCGACGGGTCAGGTGGGTACATCTTCGACACGACGGGTCTCGACGCCTGACGTTCGCGCGTGATCGCGCGGGAGCCGGGTTCGGTGAGGGAGCCCGGGCCGCGCGAGCAACGAGATGGGGCGCCGTCATCGAGATCCGATGACGGCGCCCCTTCTCTCGTTCGTTCGGCGCGTCAGCCCTGCGCTGCGGCCGAGACCTCGGCCACTGCTGCCAGGTGTTGATCCGGTCGGCGTACACAGCCCCGGACGATCTACAGCGGGTCGGAGGCGCAGAAGACCCGAGGCGCAGAAGACCCGAGGCGCAGAAGACCCGAGGCGCAGAAGACCCGAGGCGCAGAAGACCCGCAGTGACGGGTTCTCCGCGTCGACGATCTCAGGCAAGGCACCGCCCACAGCTGCGGGGCTTCCCGGGACCGTGCTCGCCGACGCCTCGGCGAACAGAGCGGGAGGTCGCGGCGAACAGGGCGGGACGCCTCGGCGAACAGGGCGGGAGGCCTCGGCCGCGACCTCCTGGCCGACGCTGTCGGTGAGGCCCTCAACCGCGCATTTCGACGTGTGGCACCCACCCGGGTTCACGAAGGTCACCAGGCCGCCGATCGTAGAGACCTGGACGATGCGCCTGCGCTGCTGGGCGCGCATCATCGGCAGCGCGGCCTGCGTGACCCACCACACGCCGCAGTGGTTGGTCACGAGCTGATCCCTGATCTCGTTCTCGCTGAGCTCTTTTCGACGGCGCCGTACCGCCCGCAGCCTGCGTTGTGGACGACCACATCGAGCTGCCCGAAATGCTCGTGTGCCGATGTGACTGCGGCGAAGGCCGCATCCCGGTCGGTGACGTCGAGCCGAATTGGCAGAACCGCGTCGCCGAACTGATATGTGGACCGTCGCCGTCTGCCGATCCTCGTGGCCGGCGGGTGACGAATCGTGGTCGTACGGCAGGCCGATCGGCGGGGACCACCGTGCTGACGAGGCCACACTGGGCGGCGTCGGCGCCCGTCGTAGAGCGGTTGGTAAGCGTGAGGTCGAGCGCGACCGCCGCGCCGGCGCGAGTGGTCAGGAACCAGGTCGCTCCACCAATCGGGGCCGCAGCGGGCCGCGACGTAGGCGGCCTTCAGCACGGCATCTTCAAGCCATCAGAACGATGTCCGCACACAGCGCCACACCGACACCTCCGCCGGTGATGGTGCCGTGCACGATCGACATCACCGGGATCGACGACCCGAATACCGTCACGGTGCCGCGGTGCATTCCTCCCGCGATCTCGGCGGGGTGCCACGGTCGTTCGCGTCGGCGAAGGCACGCAGATCCCCCCACACAGAACACGGTTCCCTCTGCGTCGAGCACCACGACCCGCACGGATGGGACCCCTACCGCGGCGGCCCCCCCCCCGGCGAATGCGGTGGGCATATCCGAGCCGGGTCCATTCCCAGCTCCTCGGACCAGGGTGATCCCGGCGGCCGAGCCCTGGAAGGCCGGTCGCGCCCGCTCCAGCCGATCCTGCGCGGTCAATGAATCCCGCCGTCCTTGCTTCCTGGCGCTACTGCCGGCCTGACGTACCGACAGTCGAGTTGATGTCGCTGAGCGTGCGACCGAGTGTGCGCTCTCCGAACAACTGCATCACCAGACCCGCGCAGAACACCGCACCGGCCAGGTAGAGGAACACGGCCGTGAATCCGAAGATCGACAGGATCGCCGCGATGAGGAAGCTGGTTCCGAACACCGCGAGACGGCCGATGCCGTTGCACAGGCCGGCGCCGAGACCACGGAGGCCCGTGGGGAAGATCTCGGGAAGATAGGTGTACATGATCGGCGTCGCGCTCTGCAGGAGCATGGTCACGAGCGTGCCGCTGGCGACGAGGATCAGGTTGCTTCCGGTGAAGCCGAAGACGAGCATGAGGACCGCCACTGCGGAGTAGACGAGGAACACGGCTGCGCGTCGCTCGATGCGGTCGATGAACAACACCGTGAACATCGCCCCCGGGACGGTCGCGAGCGACATGACGGACGTATAGGTGAGACTCTCCTTCGTCGTGAAGCCGTGCTCGGTGAGCAGGGTGGGAACCCAGGAGTTGTAGCCGTAGAAGCCCGACAGCGCCAGCGCCATGGCTGCCGCGAGCACGATGGTGCGCCGACGATATGCGCCATGAAAGAGGTCGCGGATGTGTCCGGTCACCACGATCGGCAACGTCTCAGGGGCGGGCAGCTCGCCGCCGAGCTTCTCCTTCGCCTCGCGCTCGAGACCGGAGACGATCGCATCGGCGGTGGCAGTATCGCCGTTCTCCGCGAGCCAGCGGGCGGACTCGGGAAGGTAGCGCGAGACGACGAGAATCAGCGGGATCCCCACCGATCCGAGGACGAAGATCCACCGCCACATGTCGAGCCCCAGCGGAACGATCGATCGCGCCGCCCAGGCCATGATCGGGATGCCGATCAGGCTGATGACGACGATCCACGTCTGCGCCCTGCCCCGGTAGCTCTGCGGGAACATCTCCGAGACGTAGGTCAGCACGATCACCGTGAGCGCCGCGAGCCCGACACCGGTCAGCACGCGATAGATCGCGAGATCCGTGGGGCCGAAGGAGAATGCCGACAGCAGCGAGAACACGGAGAAGATCACCGTCGCACCCATGATCGCCCGCTTCCGGCCGACCCGGTCCGCGACACGGCCACCGATCACCGAACCGACGAACATGCCGAGGAACGACGCCGCGGTGATGGTTCCGATGTCACTCACCGAAAGGCCCCAGTCCTTACGGATTCCGGGTGCGGCGTACGCGAAGGTGTTCAGGTCCGCCATGTCGACCACGAGAAGGGCGGCAAGCACGGCAAGCCATCGTCGGTGGGTACGGGTCATGGCCGGTATCCGGTTGAGCCTGCCACCGATCAGCTCGGGGCCGAGTTGGGTTTCGACGTTCACAGAATCTCCTCTTGTTTCACTGATTGGCACACTGTACCGTTCTGCGGTGTGGCGCTAATCACAGCGCATCGGCACCCGGACGTCAAGTCCCCGAGATGAGAACCGCGAGGATACGCAATGACACAGTCGGGCAAGCCAATTGACATTCAGCTCGCACGAATGGCTGCCGACCTGCGTCTCGAGCACGTTCCTCGCGACGTTCAGGAGGCAGCGCTCGACTGCATCGTCGACACGGTCGCCGTCACGCTCGCCGGAGCTGACGACCCTGTCCCCCAGGCTGTTGCAGCAGCATTGGCATCCACGGGAAGCGCCGTCATGATCGGCGGAGCCACGATGGCCAGCCCGCCGGATTCCGCACTGGTCAACGGGATCGCAGCGCACGTCCTCGACTTCGATGACTGGCTTCCGGCGGCGCGCATACACCCGTCCGCCGCCCTCACCGCAGCGGCACTCGCCGCTGCCCACGGAGAAGCGGCACGGGTGTCGGGACAACGACTGGTCGCGGCATACGTTGCAGGATTCGAGATTCAGGCGCGCATCGGTGCCTCGCTCGGTCCCTCGCACTACGACGCGGGCTTTCACCCCACAGCGACGATCGGTGTTCTCGGTGCCGCCACTGCGGCCTCGCATATCTCCGGCGCCTCGCCCGTGGAGATGGCCGATGCGTGGGGACTCGCCGCCACGAGTGCGGCGGGGCTTCGCGCTGCCTTCGGCACCGCCGCAAAGTCCATTCAGGTCGGGAACGCCGCACGGAACGGCGTTGTCGCGGCGCAACTGGCCCGTTCCGGTCTCTCGCCCTTGCCCATCCCCGTGCTCGACGACCGCGGATTCGCCGCGAGTCATGGCCACGCCGTCGATCACTCGATCGCGACGGAGCCCTTCGAATCACATTGGTATCTGAGTGAAGTCGCGGTGAAGGAGCATGCCTCTTGCTTCGGAACCCACGCACCGATCGATGCAGTTCTGGCCCTCCGAGATCATCTTCCGATCAATCGGATCGCCACCATCGAAGTCACTGTCTCCGAGGTGATGCGCACGGTGTGTGCGATTCCCGTCCCGATGACTGCGCTCGAGGGGAAGTTCAGCCTGGCGTTCACCACCGCACTCGCGGTGGTCCGCGGGCACTGCCGAGTGGCGGACTTCACGGACGAGGCCGTACAGGCATCCGATCTTCGCGAGGTGAGCCGGAAGGTCCGCCTCCATTTCGACGAGGATGTGTCACCGCAGTGGGCACGAGTGCAAGTCACCCTCGACAACGGCCAGGTCCTTCGGGCCGAACACGACTCGGCCCAGCCCATGCCCGCACATCGCCGACGGCAGGTGGCTCGCGACAAGCTCGCTGCTCTCGCTTCGGCCGGGGTTCGGCAGTCTCGCGCCGGAGAGATTCTCACGGAGATCGAGCGGCTTCTCACCGACGGCTCGGTCGCCGACCTGGCCCGTGTGTTGACCGTCAACGCGCCATGATCGTGAGAACGGCCTGGCGAGGTCGTCCAATCGACGCAGCACTGCCGCGCCACACAAGGCGCGCCCGGTGTACCGACCGCGACAGGTTCGATCGCCCAACGGTCCGATGAGGATCGTCGCTCGCGGCCGCATCCTGATGGCGTGCCACCGCGCCGGGACGCGCGTCGACCAGCGAAGGGCCCTTCACCGTGGTCGGTGACAGAAGGGCACCGAAAAGCGTTCCTGCGCTGCGAAGACCGATATGGTCGCCCTGACGACAGTGACCGCCCGCTTCGCCGCGACGAAGCACTGTCACACGTCATTGCCGAGTCAGATCCGGAGCAAGTGCAGTCAACTCGATCAGGTTTGTACAGATGAGCGGGCGAGCCGCACGATTACTCCAGACCTTCGTAGATCGCCGCCAGGTATGCGTTCGACAGCTCCGAACCGATGACCCCCGACGCCATCTTGTTCATGACATACGAGATCGTCAGGCCGCGATCGGGATGCATCACGATCATCGACCCGCCCCAGCCACCCCAGAAGCAGATGCGCCCATCATCAGGAATGGCGGGAACCGTGGCGGGTTCGGGGAGCGCATAGCCGATACCCCAGCGGAGCGGGACTCCGAGCACCAGATCGATGCCGCGGACTTGTTCATCGAAGATGAGGTCGATCGTCGAAGGGCCGAGCAGACGGACGCCGCCGACCTCGCCGCCCCTGGAGATCACGGACATCACCCGCGCCAAGGATCGCGCGTTGCCGTGCCCGTTGGTCGCTCCTATCTCGGCGCGACGCCATTGCGGCCAGTTGGCGGCCGCGGGGTCGGACACCGGACCGAAGAACGTCTTGTACGCGGGCGAACCCGGCGACATGGCGCTGAGGTCGAAGGAGCGTTTCTCATAGGGGACGATGTCGGCGACGCGAGAGTCGTCCTCGGGCCGAACGCCGATCTGGAAGTCGGCGCCGAGGGGCTCGGCGATCTCCGTGCGAACGAACTCCGTGAGCGTCAGTCCGCTGACGCGGCGGACAACCTCACCAACGAGGTGTCCGAGGTTGGCGCCGTGGTAACCGGAGGCCGTACCCGGCTTCCACCAGGGAGACTGCTCGGCAAGTCGCGCAGTCGCGGCCTCACGGTCGAACATGTCGACTATCTCGAAGGGCTGCTCCCATCCGGACACACCCGAGGTGTGGGACATGATGTGCCGCACCTCGATACCCTCTTTGCCGTTGGCAGCGAACTCGGGCCAGTAGGTCGCCACCGGCTCGCCCACGTCGAGCAAGCCGCGTTCCACCAGGATGAGCGCGGCAAGGTTGGTCACGGTCTTGGTTGAGGACCAGACGTTGACGATCGTGTCCTCGGTCCACGGCCGAGTACGCGCGGCGTCGGTGTGCCCACCCCAGAGATCGACCACGCGGTGACCGTCGAGGTCGACCGTGAGCGTAGCGCCCACCTCCGCACCGGACTCGAGGTTCTGGTCCAGCATGGCGCGCACCCCCTCGAGCCGAGGATCCGCATGTCCGTGGACGAGTTGACTCATGGTGCTACCTCCTGAGGAGTGAAGACGGATATGACCCGCGTCACACGCAACGTTATGTCTAAACGTTGCATCGGTCAACACCGAAGTCCGGCAGGACCGCTTGACAGGGCTGCAAACCTCCTCCAGAGTGTCAGTGCAACATCTGATCGATATGTTGCAGCATCGGGGTGTTCGCTCCACAATCACCACAATGAGGAGGTCACATGCCCAATCCAGTGGATCCGGTCCAGCGCCACGCGGAACAGACTCCGCACGCGGTCGCGATACGCGGCGACCAAGAGAACTGGTCGTACCAGCAGTTGATGAACGCCGCTGCAGCGTTCGGCGCACACCTCAGCACCGCGGGGATCGGACCCGGAGACCGTGTCGTCCTCATCGCGCCGGCGGTCCCGGAGTTCGTCGTGGCCTACCTCGGCATCCACGCAGCGGGGTGCGTGGTCGTTCCGATGAACCCGATGTCACGGAGTTCGGAGGTCGACTACGTCCTGGGCGACTCCGACGCCGGCCGGATCATCGTCTGGCATGAGGCGAGCACGGCGGCATACGACGCCGCAGTGGCGCGCCGCATCCCCATCGACGAACTCGGCACCCTGCACCCGGACACCTCTCGAGGGCACGGCCACACCGTCCATGACCTCGAGCCGGACGCTACGGCCGCGATCCTGTACACCTCCGGCACGTCGGGACGCCCGAAAGGTGCGGAGCTCAGCGTCGAGAACATCCTCGTCTCCGCCGAGATCGCGGTGGAGGCTCGGGCCACGACCACCGAAGACCGATTCGCCACCGCCCTGCCGCTCTTCCATATCTACGGGTACATCACGGTGATGATGGCGGCACTCACCGCCGGCGCATCGATCTCGCTGCTGAGCCCCTTCGACCCAGTGCATCTGCTCCATCTCATCCGCCGCGACCGGATCACCGTGGTCGCCGGGGTACCGACGATGTGGAATGCGATCCTCAGAGCCTCCGACGGCTTCGGCCCCGAGGACCTTTCAACCGTGGCGATCGCCATCTCAGGGGGTGCATCCCTCCCGGCCGAAGTGTGGCGCGGCCTCACCCAGACGTTCGAGTGCGAAGTCCTCGAGGGCTACGGGCTCACCGAAACGACATCCCTGGCGACCTTCAGCCGGCCGGGCAAACCGGTCAGGATCGGATCGGTGGGCCCCGCGGTACCGCGGACCGAGATCGAGATCAGGGCCGACGACGGCACCACATTGCCTGCAGGCGAACCCGGTGAAGTGTGGGTCCGCGGCCCCTCCGTGATGAAGGGCTACTGGCGACGTCCGGAGGCGACCGCCGAAGTGATGCGGGACGGATGGTTCCGCACCGGTGACATCGGTGTGTGCGACACCGACGGGGGCCTGCGGATCATGGACCGCCTCAAAGACCTCATCATCCGCGGCGGCTACAACGTCTACCCCGGCGAAGTGGAAGAAGTACTGTATACCCACCCCGACATCGTCGAAGCCGCCGTCCTCGGCGTACCGGACGACTACTACGGCGAAGAGGTGGCCGCGCTGGTCGTCCTGCGCGCCGACAGTGCACTGGCTCCGGAAGCGGTGACCGAATGGGCACGCGAACGCCTCTCACCGTACAAGATTCCGCGCATCGTGCACATCGTCGATGCACTCCCGAAAAGTGCGACCGGCAAGATCCTGAAGCGCTCGATCACGATCCCGATCAGCTGACGCCGCTCTCGATCACCGGCCTCGCCTGCTCCGAGGTTGCCCGTCTCCGGACCGCTAGTATGGGTCCGTGAGCCTCCCCGCCACGCCCGACCGCGCTGCCGTGACCCGACCGGGTACGGAACGGGCGCTGGCGTTGGCTCGCACGAAGCTGCTGTCCGGCGAACGCCTCGACCTGAACGCATTGGCGGCCGAGCTGGGCGTGGACCGGACCACCCTGTTCCGATGGGTCGGCAACCGCGACCAGCTCGCGATGAGCGCGATCATGTCGATCACCGTGCCGAGCCTGCGGCGAATCATCGTCGAGGCAGAGGGGGCCGGCGCCACAAAGGTCGCGGGGATCTTCGGTGAGTACGCCCGGATCTCGATCGAGGCGCAGTGGTTCCGTGTGTGGATCGAACGCGACCCGGAACGCGCCCTGCGCCTGCTGACCTCCAAGGCCAGTCCCTTGCAGCAGCACGTGGTCGAGGTCATCGAGCAACTACTGGTGGACGAGGCCGAGAGGGGGGGTCCGATCGGGATGCCGCTGCCCGTTCGCGATCTGGCCTACCTTCTGCTCCGGATCCTGGAGTCATTCGTATACGCGGATCTCATCGCCGGCGACGAGCCCGACTGGACGAAGGTCGAGGCAGCGGTCGCAGCTCTCCTGCGCCACCCCTGACGCCCACCTGCACCCCTTCCACCACCGACGCCGCCGCCTCGGCGCACCCCGGAGGCGGCGTCCGCTCGACGCGGACGCGCGTAAACTACCCGGGGTGCGGATCGGCGAGTTGTCCAGGCGTACCGGCGTCAGTCCACGATCGCTGCGCTACTACGAGGAGCAGGGCCTGCTACCGAGTTCCCGCTCCGATGCCGGCCAACGCATCTATTCGACCGCGGCGATCAAGCGCGTCGAGCTCATCCGGCAGCTGTTCGCTGCGGGCATGTCCAGCCGCGTGATCGCCACTGTCCTTCCCTGCGTGGACACCCCGACGGACATGGAGGTCGCCGAGGAAACGTACGCGACGATGACCAGGGAGCGGGAACGAATCAACGACGACATCGCACATCTGACGGATGCCCGCGACGCGCTCGACGTTCTCCTGCAGGCGAATTCCCGGCACCGCGCCAACCTCTCCGCACGGCCGGAGCCGGATGCCCCTGGTGCCCCTGGTGCCCCTGGTGCCCCTGGTGCCCCTGGTGCCCCTGGTGCCCCTGGTGCCCAGAGTGTGACCCTCCCCACGGTCGCTTGCCCCTGACATCAATGTCAGCGGCGAGCATGGGTGTCGAGCCGGGAACTCCGGATCCGAATCGAGTGAGGACAGCACATGGGACAAGCGTGGGGATTCGTACGCTACGGCGGGCCCGAGGTACAGGCACTGTTCGATCGCCCTGACCCCGAACCCTCTCGCGACGAAGTGCTCATCCGGGTCGATGTCGCCGGCGTCAACCCCCTCGACCACATCCTGCGCGCCGGCGGTGTCCCCGGGCTCGACGGAGGGCGTCCGTTTCCACGTGTGCTCGGCATGGAGGCCGCCGGGCGCGTCCTCGCGCTGGGTGACGACGTCGAGGGTCTCGAGGTCGGTGACGAGGTCTTCGGGTTCGCGCTCACCGGTGGCGGCACGTACGCCGAGACGACCGTTCTGTCCGCATCGAACACCGCGCGTATCCCGCGAGGCCTGTCCGTAACGGCGGCCGCAACGCTTCCGGTCGCCGGTACGACCGCCGTCGACGTGCTCGACCAGCTCGATCTCCCGGCCGGCGCCACCCTCCTCGTCAACGGAGTCGGCGGCGGAGTCGGCCTCGCCGTGGCGCGGCTGGCACTCACCCGCGGACTGCAAGTGATCGGCACTGGAAGCGCCGCCAAGCGAGAGCAGGCAGTGGCCAACGCCGTGCGATTCATCGACTACACCTCCACGGACGTCGCCGCCGCCGGACGCGAGCTCGTCCCGGAAGGCTTCGACGGGATCGTCGACCTCGTGGGCGGCAGCTCGCTACGGACCGTCGCGCCGCTGGCCCGTGAACCCCACCAGGTCCTGGCTGTGGGCGATGCATCCGTCACCGATCTCGGCGGGCGGTTCGTCGAGCGGCGCCTCGACCGGGCACATCTGGAGCAGGCCGCCGATCTGGCACTCTCCGGAGTCCTGAACCCGGTGATCTCCAAGGTCCATCCGTTCTCCGACGCCCTGGCGGCGCTCGCTACCGTCGAGAACGGGCACGCCGCAGGCAAGGTCGTCATCCACGTCGCCTGACCGAACGAGAGAATCGTGGTCACTCACCCACGGATTCCGTACGCGAGTGACCACGATTCGAACGGGTCAGCCGCCAGCCGAGCGTCCGGTGCTGCGGCGCGGTACCTTTCGACGTTGCCGGTCTTCACCCACTTGTAGCCGCGAATCATCGTGCACTTCAGCCCATCCCGCGCCTCCTGGATGAACCTCGTCGAAGCCTACGACCCGCACCTCGTGGGAGCGGTGGCCCTCGCATGGCCAGGCTCAGATGACGATCACCCGGCGGCCGCGGGCGTGGCCGGCTTGACTATCAGCCTGTGCCTGGGCGGATTCCGATAGGGAGTAGGTCTTTTCGACGGGTATCCGCAGTCGACCGCCGGCAATGAGTTCCAGCGCTTCATCCAGTGCAGCCTGTACGCTGCCGGCATTGCCGGAGAAGCGGACACCGAGCTCGGGCGCCGACAGGTCGGCCAGTGAAACGACTCTGTCGGGATCGCCGGTGAGCGCAACCAGTTCCGTGATCACCCCCGAGCCCGCGACGTCGAGCGCCGCGTCGACCCTGCCGATCGCCCGCACGCGCGCCAACCATCCGTCTCCATAGGAAGTGGCGTGCGCACCGAGGCTACGGAGGTAGTCCTGGTTGTGCGGTCCGGCGACTCCGATGACCGTGACGCCTCGTTCACGAGCCACCTGTAACACCGTCGATCCGACGGCCCCGGACGCGCCGCTGACCAAGAGCGTCTCACCCGGCTGAATGCCCACTTCGCGCATGACCCGCAACGAAGACTCGACGACCGACGCGTAGCCGGCTGTCTCCTCGAACGACAGGTTCGCGGGTTTGGGTACCCACGCGCTGAGGACCGCGTTCTCCGCGTACGTCTCATGACCTTCGCCGAACACCTCGTCACCAATGGCCACTCCGGTGACACCCTCTCCCACCTCATCCACCACCCCGGAGGCGTCAAGCCCGACCCCGGTCGGGAGCACATCGGGATGCGCAGCACGGAATTGCCCTTCGCGACTGCGCCAGTCGTGAGCGTTGACGCCGGTGCCGCGCACTGCGATGCGGATTGTTCCAGGGCGCGCGTGCGGCTCGTCGGCTTCGACGAGCCGCAGGACATCGGGGCCACCATACTCAGCGAAGATCACCTTTTTCATAATTGGAACATAACACTAACGGTTACAGTTAACTAACGGATAGTCAAACGGCCCTGATAGTGTCAGGTCATGACGGGATCGTTGCCAGGACGCCGCGAGCGGAAGAAGGCGGCTACCCGCCGGGCGATCGCAGACTCGGCGCTACGACTGTTCCTCGAGCGGGGTTTCGACACGGTCGGAATCAGGGACGTCGCGGCAGATGCAGACGTTGCCGTCACCACTGTGTTCTCTCACTTCGCGTCGAAAGAAGCGCTTGCGTTCGAGCACGACGTCGACTTCGAAGAACGCCTTGTCGGCGCAATCGCGGACTGCTCGCCCGGCGAGTCGATCCTTGTTCCGCTGCGGCGCGAGATCGATGCGCTGATCGAACACTGCACGGGACCTGCCGCGGCCCCGTATTGGCGAATGATCGATGGTTCGCAGTCTCTCCGCGACTACGAACGGTCCATGCGGCTCAGGCACGCCGAGTCGCTCGGCGCAGCGATCGCCGCCGACCTTCAACTGCCGCCGGCGGATGTCGAGTGTCGCGCTGTCGCACGATTCGTGGTCGATTCGTTCTCTCTCGGTCGAGAATCACGGCAACCAGGACAGGTGCTCGACGCGGTATTTCGTATGATCGACGCAGCCTGGAGGGTCTCCAGCGCCCATGCGCGCGAGAGCGAGTGACTCGCTACCCGGCGCGCGCACACCAAGGCGAACGACATCGTCGCCGGTCGGTGGGACTGCTGCACCGACAGGTGCCGGTCCGGTGTCATGCCGCGGAGGCGGCCGTGTTGAGAATGGTCTCGAACTCGATGGGTGACAATCGGCCGAGGCGGGCCTGCCGGCCCCGTCGGTGGTAGGCGCGTTCGATCCAGGTGACGATCGCGATCCACAAACGACGGGTCCTGCCGGAAGGATTCGACGTGTCCACGGCGCGTCGGTCGTCATACGCCCGAGTTCCCCGAGTTCAAGGTGGAGGCTGCTCGTCGGGTGATCGATGGCGGCCGGCCGGTCACCGAGGTGGCACGCGAGGTGACCGTGCACGAGAACTTGTCGGGTAGATGAGTTCGGACAGAACGCCTTTCGTGATGGTGCGATCACCGACTTCCGAGAGGCGCCACCCGACGGAGCAGTGGCGGCGACAGAGCGGGCGGAGTTGGCGTGGCTGCGGTCCGAGGTTGCTGAGATCGTTGCCGGCCGCAGCCCGGTCCCCGTGATCTTTCCGACCGTGCCATACGCCGGCCGGCGTCGTGCGCCGATACGTCCGGAACGCATTCCCCCAATGCCTACCACCACAATCTGTTTCTCGTACCACCGATGATGCTTGAGCAGGTGGGCGCGCACTCGCGGGCGATCACCAGCGCTCGGTTCGACGCGTGTCCTTTTCGTGGTGAACCGCGGATCTGGATCTCGCTGGAAACGATCGGCTTCAGCCTGGGGTCAGCCGGCGAGGTGCGCCCGGATCTCCGGCCCGTGCTCGTTGAGCAAGGGGGCGCGCTTGGTCGGCACCGCGGGCGTGCGTGAGAACTTGATCGGTTGGCCGGCGACGGTGACGACCTTGCCACTACCGGGGTGTTCCAGTCGCACGGCCATGCCGCGCGCTTCGACGTGCGGATCCTCGAGGATTTCCTTCACGTCGCGCACTGCACCGACCGGCACCTTGCCGCCGAGCACTTCCAGGATCTCGTCGGTCGTCCGAGTGGACGTCCACCCCGCGAGCGCACCGAAGACATCCTCGCGGCGGGCGACCCGGGACTCGTTGGTCTGCAACCCCGGATCGGCTGCCAGGTCGTCGCGACCGATCAGTTCACACAGGAGCTTCCATCGGTTGTTGTTGGGCGCCGCGATCGCGACCCAGCCATCAGCCGCCGGAACGATATCGAATGGGCTCAGGAGCGGGTGCCGGTTGCCCTCGGGGCGTGGGATCGTGCCGTCGTACGAATACTGGTAGACGATACGCTCGCAGAGCGAGAGCACGGCGTCGTACATCGCGACGTCGACGAACTGGCCGACGCCACTGCCCCGCGTCTCATACAACGCGGAAACCACACCGAGCGAGAGCAGCGTGCCGGGGAAGATGTCGCCCACGCCCGGCCCGACCTTGATCGGCGTACCGTCGGGCAGGCCCGTGATCCCCATCAGTCCCGCCATCGCCTGCACGACGATGTCGAAGGCCGGCCACTCCTGGTACGGGCTGGTGCCGCTGCGTGCGTCACCGAACCCGCGCAGCGCCGCGTACACCAGCTTCGGGTTGATCTCGGCCAGCGTCTCGTACGGCAGGCCGAGCCGGTCCATGACACCGGGCGTGAAGTTCTCCACCAGCACGTCGGACTCGACGATCAGCTTCGTGAACACGTCGACGTCCGCGGGGTCCTTCAGGTTCAGCACGATGCTGCGCTTGCCCCGGTTGACGCTCTGGAAGTAGCCCCCGAAGTCCTTCGCCTCGTCGTCGGGCAGGTACGGGCCCGACGTCCGGGACAGGTCGCCCGACGGTGACTCGACCTTGAGGACGTCCGCCCCCAGGTCGGCGAGCATCATCGTGCAGTACGGACCCGCGAGCGCGTGCGTCATGTCGAGCACTCTCACTCCGGCCAACGGTCCACTCATAGCTGCACCACCACACACTTGGTCTCCGTGTAATGACGGAGGGCTTCGATGCCCTTCTCGCGGCCGTAGCCGCTGTTCTTGTTGCCGCCGAAGGGCGTTTCGATGGCGGCGGCCATCCAGGTGTTCACGTACACCTGGCCGGCGTCGAGCCGGTCGGCCATGCGGAGCGCACGGGAGATGTTCTGCGTCCACACGCCGGATGCGAGGCCGTAGTCGGAGTCGTTGGCGATGGCGATCGCCTCCTCCTCCGTGTCGAACGGGATGACGGCGAGCACAGGTCCGAAGACCTCCTCCTGGGCGATGCGCATCGAGTTGTCGACGCCGGTGTAGATCGTCGGCGCGACGTAGTACCCGCCGCTGTCGGAGGAGACGGGCTCGCCACCGATGGCCGCGACTGCACCGTCGTCCCTGGCGACACCGAAGTACTCCATGACCTTGTCGTACTGGGCCGCGGTCGACACGGGGCCGAGACGTCCGCTCTCGGTCAGCTCGCGGCAGGCGGCGACGAGGCGCTGCACGAACTCGTCGTGGATGGAGCGCTCTACGAGCAGGCGCGTTCCGGCCGAGCAGACCTGCCCGGTGTTGAGGGCAAATGCGTTGAGCGAGCCCGCAACCGCCTTGTCCAGGTCGGCGTCGGCGAAGACCACGTTCGCGGACTTACCGCCGAGCTCGAGGGTCAACGGGATGATCCGGTCGGCAGCGATGTGGCCGATCTCGCGGCCCGCGCGCACCGAACCGGTGAAGGCCACCTTACGCACGGCCGGGTTCTTGATCATCGGCTCGCCGACGTCGAGACCCGTACCGGTGATCACGTTGACGACGCCGTCCGGGAAGCCCACCCGCGTCGCCAGCTCGGCGAGGCGGACCGCCGAACTCGAGGTGAACTCGGAGGGCTTGAGAACGACGGTGTTGCCGGCCGCGAGCGCGGGGGCCACGCCCCGGGCCGCCTGGTTGAGCGGCGCGTTCCACGGGGTGATGACACCGACCACGCCGAAGGGCTCCCGGCGGGTGAAACAGTGATGGTCCGGCCCGAGGTCAATCGTCTCGCCTTCGAACACGTTCACGAGACCGCCGTAGAACTCGAAGTACCCCGCCGCGCCCTGAACCTCCATCGGAGCCTGCCAGGTGGGCTTACCGGTCTCGGCCCGCTCGCGGCTCACCAGTTCCGCCTGATCGTCGAGGATCGCCTGCGCGAGGCGCAGGAGCAGCCGCCCCCGCTCGATCGGCTTCTGCCGACGCCACCCGGACCGGGCCGCCACGGCGGCTGCAACAGCGGCCTCCGCATCGGCGGCGTTGCCCGCCGCGACCTTCGTCGTGGGCTGCCCGTCGAGTGGACTGTCGACCGTCAGATACTCACCGCCGGACGGAGGCGTGCTGCCCCCCGAGATCCAGTGTTCGAGCTGTAGCACCATGATTGGCTCCTTTGGAGGGTTCAAGTCGCTCGGAATAGGGCTCAGGCCTCGGGCACGAACGACGTGGTCCGCGCCATGCCGAGGATGCGGCCACGCTCCGCGGTCACCAGCGCGAGCTTGCGGCTGGCCTCGTCGATCATCTCGTCGCCCAGCATCACGGCGCCGCGGCCGCCGCCGTCCGCGGAGGTGTAGTGCGCGTACGCCTCGAGGATGAGCTCGGCCTTGTCGTAGTCGGCCTGCGCCGGCGCGAAGACCTCGTTGGCCGTCTCCAGCTGAGCCGGGTGCAGGACCCACTTGCCGTCATAGCCGTACGCAGCGGCGCGCTCGGCGGCGGCGCGGTAGCCCGCAGTGTCCTTGATGATGGCGTAGGGGCCGTCGATCGCCTGGAGGCCGTACTTTCGGGCGGTCATCGCGATCGTCATCAGGACGGTGTCGAACGGGTCGAATCCGGTGGCGCCGGGGGCGCCGATGGTCAGCGCCGGCATCTTCATGGCGGCCATGAAGTCGCCCGGGCCGAAGATCAGGGTCTCGGTGCGCGCGGTGGCGGCGGCGATCGCCTCGATCTCGCTCAGGCCCGCGGGGCCCTCGATCTGGGCCTCGATGCCGATGGCGCCCTCCTCGATGCCGAGCTCGCGCTCGAGCTGCGAGAGGAGGATGTCGAGCCAGTTGATGTGGGCGACCTTCTCGACCTTCGGGAGCATGATGCAGTCGAGGTTGCGGCCTGCGCCGCGCACGATGGTGAGCACGTCCTCGTGGGCCCACTCGGTGTCCGCGTCGTTGACGCGGACGACGCGCGCCTTGCCCGACCAGTCGCCGTGGTTGAGGGCCTCGACGATGGTGGCGCGCGCCGCGGGCTTGGCGACGGGGGCGACCGAGTCCTCGAGGTCGAGGAAGATCTGGTCGGCGGGCAGGGTCTGCGCCTTGGCGATCATCTTCTCGCTGCTGCCGGGAACGGCCATGCAGGAACGACGCGGACGCAGGGGGCGAGTGCTTGTCATCGGTATCTCATTTCCGTTGTGCGAGGTGGTGAAGTGCGATCAGGGGCGGTGCTTGAGCTGGACGCGGCGGGTGACCTCGACGACCAGATCGCCGCGCTGGTTGACGCCGATGTGCCGGAACGCAACGATGCCGTCGTCGGCGACGTCGAGCACCTCGGTCGCGGCGCCGATGGTGTCGCCGCGCTTGACCGGGGCGGGGAACTTGATGTCGGTCATGCCGACCTCACGGATGGCCTGGCCGCTGGTGTCCTGCGTCGCGAGGCCGATGGTCAGCGACAGCGACATGCCGCCGAAGTTGATCCGCTCGCCGAACTCGCTCTCCGCCATCGCGCCGTCGCTGAAATGACCCACGGCGCTGTTCATCACCAGCAGGGTGAAGCCGTTGAGATCCAGGTCCGTCACGGTGCGGGTGCGCGCGTGACGAAACCTCGCTCCGGGAACGAAGTCCTCTGCATAGCCGTCGAACTCGGGTGCGAGGTTCTGCTCGGCGGGCCGGCGGCGTACCAGGTTCGTGCGGCGGAAGTCGACGACCATCTCACCGTCAGCGGTTCTCCCCTCCGTGTGCCAGGTGACGATTCCGGTGTCAGGACGGGACGTCGACGCACGGGCGTCGACCACCGTGCTTCGCGCGTACAGCGTTTCACCCGGGTAGACCGAGCGGTGGTAGATGAGGTCGGTACCCCCGAGGAAGGGCCCGCCTGCTTCGCTCAGGTCCTCGACGCTGAGGCCGAACACCACACCGAAGACGAGCAGCGGGTTGACCACCTCGTCGCGGTGCCCACGCTCGAGCGCCACTTCTCGGTTGAAGTACTCCGGGTTGAACGCCAGCATCTGCGTGCTGAACTCGATGTTGTCGCTCGCGTGAAGCGTCCGACCCCAGTGGTGGTCGAAGGAGCGCCCGATCTCGTGATCTTCGAAGTAGGTTCCCCTCTCTCGAAGAGGCCAGGCGGTCACGTCGATCTTCGACATCTTCTCTCCTTCGTTCCATCGATCGGCACGCTGTGCTACTTGTCGGCACGACCAGTATGTAACCGCAGTCACACCATGTCAAGATCGCCACCCACCGGCCCGCGCGATCTACAGCGGCCACAACTCCCACCGTGCCGTATGCTGGAACGACCTCCGACAAGCGAGGCTCGCCAGCTAGATCACCGGAGAACAGGCCACGATGCCCCCTAACAGCGAGAACACGCCCGCCGACAATGAGCAGAATGGCACGCCGGGCGGAACGCAGAGCCTCATTCGCGGCTTGAGGGTGGTCGAGGCGATCGCGTCGTCGACGCCGTCGGTCGGTGTTGGGGAACTGTCGCGCACGCTACAGCTGCCGAAGTCGACGGTTCAGCGGCTCCTCCGGACACTCGAACTCGAGGGGTGGGCGGAAACCTCGTCGGAGCCCATCACACGTTGGCAACTGACCCCACGCCTGTTGTCGATCGCTCGTCATGGCGTTCCAGCTCGCGGCATTCGTGACGTCGCGCTACCCCACATCACCGAGCTCGGCAGGGCGACCGGGGAGACGATCCACTTCTGCCTTCCGGATGGCGCCCAGCAGCTGGTGCTCATTGAGCGCGTCGACTCGATACACCCCGTACGAACCTTCAATCCGATCGGTGCGGGTACGGGATTCCATAACAGCGCGGCCGGAAAGGCCTGGCTCGCCGCGCTCCCCGAATCCGAGTTCATGGAGTTCCTGGCGGCACCACTCGACCCGACGACACCGAACACGATCACCGACCCGGCCGCGATAGTTCAGCAGGTCCATCAAGCACGCACCAACGGCTATGCGGTCAACCGTGCCGAGAACCGCGCAGGTGTGCGCGCGATCGGGTCCGCGGTGGTCAACGCGGAAGGGCGGCCTGTCGCGACGGTCTCGATCAGCATGCCCGACTCGAGATTCGAGGAATCCAGAGTGCCCGAGTGGGGAGCAATGGTGCACAGAACCGCCCAGGCGATCACCGACGATTACGCCGTCTGACGTCTTCACCATCCACCACCAGCCCGAAGGGCCCAGGCAACCGCCTGGGCCCTTCTTGCGATGTACGCCGTAGCGGCTTGACATCTGACGTGATCCATCACACACTGCTTCGTACCGTTATACAGCACGACGTGCTGCTAGTCGGAACAGTAGGAGCAGTTATGACCGCCACAACACCCCTCGTCTTCGATCCAGTCGAGTTGCGCGAGGCACTCAACGACGATCCCGAATTCAGCCTCCAGGCCCGGTACTGGAACACCACCGTCCGCATCGGTTCAGACGGACGCAACTGGCTCGTCCGCATCATCGACGGAGTCGTCACCGCAATCGACACAGATGCAACCCCCTTCGACGCGTGGGACTTCCAGCTCTCCGGGACGTCCGAACACTGGGCACAGCTGCTCGCACCGGTACCTGCCGCGTTCTTCCAGGACTACTACGCCGCCATGCTCTACCACGGCTTCGCGATCGAAGGCGACATGCAGCAGATCATGGCCTACTACCCAGCGATCCGGCGCTCGCTGGACGTCCTCCGCACTCTCGCCAACAAGGAGGTCGCCGCATGACCGCCCAGCTCTCGACCGCAGTCGGTCGCTACGTCACGCTCACCGTCCAGGGTGTCGACTACCGGATCTACTTCGAGGAGGCCGGCGCAGGCATCCCCATCGTCCTCCAGCACACCGCAGGCTGTGACAGCCGACAGTGGCGCCACCTCCTCGAGGACCCAGACTTCACTTCCAAGTACCGCCTGATCGCCGCCGATGCGCCGTACCACGGCCGCTCGCTGCCCCCCGAGGACGTCGAGTGGTGGAAAGCCGAGTACTCGCTGTCCAAGGAGTTCTTCATCGAATTCCACAACCAGCTCGCCGACCAGCTGGGCTTGGACCGCCCGATCTTCATGGGCTGCTCGATGGGCGGTCACCTCGCCGCGGACCTCGCCCTGGCGTGTCCGGAGAAGTACCGTGCAGTCGTCGGCATCGAGGCGGCGCTGCACTCGCACGGCATGGAGCGCATCCTCCCGTGGCTCTACCATCCCCAGATCAGCAACGACACCAAGCCGGCGCTGATGCAGACCCTCTGCTCGCCCACCAGCCCGGAGAAGTACGTCCGGGAGACCGTCTGGGTCTACAGCCAGGGCGCCCCGCCCGTATTCAAGGGCGACCTCGCGTACTACATGATCGGGCATGACCTCACCGACTCCGCGCCCCTGATCGACACCACCAAAGTCGGAATGTGGGTCCTCAGCGGCGAGTACGACTGGTCCGCGCCCCCGTCCGCGGGCCGCGAGCTGGCCGCCAAGGTCAAGGGCTGCCACTTCGTCGAAATGACGGGCATGGGCCACTTCCCGATGTCGGAGGACCCGGTCAAGTTCAAGGAGTACGTGACACCGGTTCTCGAGGAGGCGGCAACACTGTGATGACCGAGGAGCGGCGCGAGCTGCAGCAGCTCGCGCGCCAGTTCGCCATCGACGAGGTCCTCCCCGCGGCCAACGAGCTGGATCCGGTCAACGGCCTGATCCCCGACGAACTTCGGCAGAAGATGGCCGACATCGGCTTCTTCGGAATCCTGATTCCGGAAGAGTACGGCGGCCTCGGGATGGGCGCGTTCGAATACTGCATGATCGCCGAGGAGCTCTCGCGCGCCTGGATGAGCGTCGGCAGCCTGATGGCCCGCGGCAACGCACTGCTGCCGGGCTTTACCGAGGAGCAGGAGCGCGACATCCTGCCCCGGATGGCCCGCGGCGAGTACCTCTGCGCCTTCGCCCTGTCCGAGAACGAGGCGGGCTCCGATGTCGCGAACATCAGCTGCCGCGCCCGGCGCGACGGCGACGACTGGGTGATCACCGGCAACAAGATGTGGTGCACCTACGCCGACCAGGCCGACTTCATCATGCTCTTCGCCCGCACATCCACCGATCCGGATCCGACCAAGCGGCACCGCGGCATCAGCGTCTTCTTGATCGACAAGGAACGCGGCAGCTTTCCCGAGGGCATCAGCGGTACCCCGATCCGGAAGATCGGCTACCGCGGCTGGAAGACCTGGGAGCTCTCCTTCGACGGCTTCCGCCTTCCAGCGGACGCCCTCATCGGTGAGGAGGGCCGCGGCTTCTATGCGGCGATGCACAAGCTCGAGACCGCGCGCGCCCACACCGCCGCGCGCAGCATCGGGCTCGCCCGCGGCGCCCTCGAGGACGCCACCGAGTATGCGCTCAACCGGCGACAGTTCGGCCGGCCGATCAGCGACCTGCAGGCGATCCGCTTCAAACTCGCAGACATGGCCACGCAGATCGAGACGAACCGCCAGATGATGTATCACGTGTGCACCACGATAGATGCCGGCGGTCGCGCCGACCTCGAGGCCTCAATGGTCAAGTACTCCGCGAGTGAGATGTCGGAGCGGGTTACCAGCGAGGGACTCCAGATCCATGGCGGCGCCGGCTATACGAGTGAGTACGCCGCTGAACGGTACTGGCGGGATGCGCGCCTGACCAAGATCTTCGAGGGCACCTCGGAAATCCAGCTGAAGTTGATCTCAGACCATCTCCTCGGACGGTAGGTGTGCCGCGACCGCCCTTCCCGACAGACCGAGGACCACTCCCGAAGGTTCTGGTCTGGGACGGGCGGTCACTTCCGCTCTGTGAGCGGGCATGTCCCCTCAGTGCGGTAGCCACTGGACGATGGCGTTGCGGGTCACACCTGCCCGGTAGGTGACGGCGAGTGTGCCGTATCAGGTGGCCGGCCCCCGCCATTGCCATGGCCAGGAGAAAGACCGTTCCACAACGTTGCGGCCCTCGTTGCGATCGGCGTCGAACGCCGATGGTTGCCGACACCAGCGGCAACTGCCCTGTTCCTCTCGACCTTCGTGGGTAGCCGTGGACTATCCACAGCCGACCGCCAGGTATTGCGTCTATTTCGATTGGTCGGAAAGCCGGCCACATGAGCACAGCCGCCGCACCCTGGCAGGGTTTCGCGTGGTGCTCGACGCCTGTGTCCTGGTGCCGATCCGCAGAGTCGATCTGCTCCTCACATTCGCCGGGCAACAGGCGTGTTTCCCTCTGTGGAGCGACCGCATCATGGACGAGACTGTGCGCGGTATCCACCGAGCGACGAAGGGCCGTGCCTCCGAGGAGCGAGCGCGCACACGAGTCGATGCCAGGAACGACGCGTTCGAGGACGCCTGCGTGGAAGGTTGGGAGCCGGTCGAAGCGGCGATCACCGGGATGCCCGACCCCGACGACCGCCACGTTGTCGCAGCCGCCGTGAGAAGCCACGCATCTGCAATCGTCACCGACAACACCGAGCACTTCCCGAAGGCGGTCCTAGAGCCGCCGGGGCTCCACACACGCAGCTCCGACCGGTTCCTCGTGGACCTGCTCCACCGCAACCCGGCGCGCGCAGTGGCCCGCGTAGCCCAAACCGCAGACGAACGTGGTCACCCGCCGGTGACCACGGAGGCATTCCTGGAATCCCTATCCGCCTCTGGCACAAAGGGTTTCGTCCGCGAGATCACACCCTATTTCGAATCAGGGAGCTGAACACACGACTACCCCATGGCCTCATGGGGGTGCTCGTATCGCTGGTTCCGCACAGCGCACACCGGTGAGGAGTAATCACCTGTTCCACAGCGCATCTGGGTTCGAGCGCTCGTAAGCAGGATGCTGCGGGTGGGACCCCCTCAGCCGCACCACCGACGAACTGCCCACGGCGGACCGTCGCCCTACCCGAGGAGCTTCGCAGGACAGGCACTCGGGTCAGTGGAGATCGCGGCCTCGTTGAACTCGACGGTCAACCCGGAATGTCGCGGCGACGGCAGCCGGTCAGCGGCGTCTCGCCAGAGGGCGTCGGCCATGAGGCTGGGGAGCTCCGCATGGACTCGAGGCGGCGCTCACGGTGGGCACTTCCCTCGGAAATTGCCCGCTTATTGCCGGGCCGGCTGAATATCGCTGTGACCTTGTGGTCCCGGCTGGGATCGAACCAGCGACCTTCCCGGTGTGAACTAGAAAATGGCCCCGTTGACACCTGCCGATATGTGCCCTCACCTGGCATTATTGGTCAACCTAGATCAACGGGAATCGGCCTGCTTGGACACGTTTTGTGTCCAAATGGTGTCCAGCGCTCAGTACTCATCGTCGGACCCTCGGAGAACGATCCGCTCCCCTAACTCGGCCAGAATCTCCTCCGCAGTCTCATCGGTAAGTGCGTGTACACGGGCGGCTATGAGAATAGAGAGATCGACCAATCCGCCAATTCGATCTAGGAGCACGTTCACCGCGTCCTGGTGCGGCAGGTCCTCAACGTCGTCGCGGATCGTCGCTCCGAGGTTAGCGTCATCCTGGGTCATTGCGACGGTGAGTAGTTCGAGGGCGCTAAGGCTCCGCTGGGTGCTGGGACTGGAAGTCATGCGGAGATTTTGCCATCCTCTGTCTCTCACGGCCTCGGTTCTGGCCCTCCCGGCGGGCCTGGGCGCGCTCCTCGGCACCGACGGCCGCGATACGGTGGCCGAGGGCGATGGCGGAGGACTACGGACCTGCTGGAGGAACTGGCGGGTCAAACTGCCGGACGAATCGAGCGCCCGAGAGGTTCGTGTCCAGAAACACCACATCTTGTATGGAACCGTGATGATTGAAGATGACTTGCCTGAGTTCACTCGTCGCTGGTGGTTTGAGGAGGCCCTGGCGAATCCGTCGTGCCAATGTGTTGTAGACGAAATGGTCGGCTGGACAAGCGTATCCGGTGTCGTCAGGGAGCCCAGTGGTGATTATCAGAATGTCGTTCGGGCCACGGTCCTTCTTAGCGATTCGGCTCAGGAATTCCTGCTCCAGCCTCGCAGTTTCAATGGTGATCTGAGCCATTCCGGTCGCCATAGCAGGAGCGGATGGATTCGCGTGGTCGGGATGAATCTCCAGGTAGTAACCCTCCACCTCCCGCCGACCGCGCTGGACAATACTTGCGGGCACAGACTGCGGGATAGTCCCGTCGGGATTGGGAGGAATACCGCTCACCACGCCGAAGTCAGTTTCCAGTTCTCTTGCGATGGCGTCTATGAGGGTCGCTAGCTTGCCTCCTGCGCGTCGCGGTAGCCGGGTGTCGTCACCACTTCGGTCGAATACCCACACTTGTTTGCCTACGAGGTGGGAGTAACGGTCAGGCGTCCCGGTGAGGCGCTCACTGAGCCTCCGGCCGACTGATCGAACCTCCGCCAGACGTTGACGCGAAACCTGCGGCGCCGTGATTGACGTCAACTCCACATTGAACGTGTCGTCCCCCACGGAAACCACCAGGTCTGGTGGATCTGTATCGGGGTGCGTGTAGCTCGTAATCTCACTCACTATGCCGAGGAGTTCCGCACCGATCATCAGCTGCCAGAATTGCTGATCCTCAATCGCTCGCTGACTGAGTCGTCCGACGGACAGGCGCATATCAAGCGGGAGCGCGGCCAATGTAGTGAATTCGTTTCCCGCCTCGTCAGTGCCGCCGATTCCGATACCGCCGATGAAGACCATGCCCACAACGATATGTGCTTTCCACTGACACGATGGATTGAAACCAACGACGAACGCCCCACCCCGGAGAAGTACAGGGTGAGGCGCTCGACGGACGCACGGCACGACCGTGGTCGTTCCGAGCTATGAAATTGTGTTGTCCCCAGCCTATCCGGCACCGAGGCTCTCACAGTGGAGGTCAGCGGACCGGAACGGTGATCCCAGCCGCACAGCTCGGGCATGGGACGCCCGGGCTGATCTCGTGCGCCGCCCTACGAGGGCTCACCACGACGACACGGTGACCTCGTGGAGCGACCGCTGGCTCGTGGCCCGACGGTCCCATCACTCCACCGCTGGCCATGCGGACCGGCCGCGACGAGTTCGAGGCCCGCGTGGGTCGTGCTGGAGCCAGGCCGACGCCCTCACGTCGCTGATCGGCCGACTGGAGCGCCGACGTCGCCCGCGTTGGCTTGCCGTGGTCCACGCCTCGCGGGGCCGGGTACTGGCGACCTCCGGGGATCACGCCGCCGTCGCGGAACCCCGGAATCTTCACGTTCACCAGCGGGATATCGGGCAGGACGGGTAGGTCGATCCCAAGTTTCAGGCGGGCACCGTTGCCCTCGGGCTGAATCCCACCGTCGAACACGCCGCCGATACTGAGGCCCGAACCCTCACCCCAAAGCGCCACGTCTAACTCCTTGTGTCAGAACCGATCCCACGCCCAGGCCGCACGGTGGCAGGCCTGGGCGTAGGTATGGATCATGCGGATACGGTGCTGAACCGGACGATCGACTCGGGACGAGAGACGCCGACCTCGAAACGCCCCTCAAGGCGGGCGCGGATGAGGTTGCGCTCGAAGTCGTCCGAGGCCCGATCCCACTGAATGCGGATCGTTGCGCCGGGATCGGTGTACAGCCGCACAGCGTCAGCGCCGACGAGGTATCCGACGCCCGCCGGGAGCTGAGTGCTCGGGACGATCGGGACGCCCCAGAGCTTGTACTCGGCGCGGTCGAACGGTGCGGTCGCGTTCAGGCACTCACCCGAGCCGCCGGTGACGGCGAGGTCGATCTCCTCCAGCACGGTCGGGCTCACGACGAATACCGCGCCCTGATATCCCAACGCCTCGATGGCGGTCAGCGACTTTCGGGTGGTCCGCAGGAGGTCGGTCGCGTAGGCGACGGTCTGGATTCCCGAGGTGGCCGCGAAGCCGTTCAGGTGACCGGCGGTGCCGTCACCCTGGATGAGTTCGCGCTCGACGGCAAGGCGTAGCCCGTATTCGAGTTCCGAGCCGACGAACGCCTGGAGGTCGGCAACGTCGGTGAGGTCGTACTCCGCGATCCCGTCCGAGAGGTGGGCGATGACTTTCAGCTCACGGGGGATCGTGTCCACGCCGTACTCGCTGGTGGGCTTCACCGCGCCGGGGGCCACGACGGCCGCCCGGTTGGTGCGGCTGGCCTGACGTAGGTACTTGAACGTCGGGGAGCTGACCGCCTGGGCCTCGATCACGTCGAGAATGCTCACCGGCCGACCGAGCGGGCGGATTGTCGGCGCAACGACGACGACAGCAGTCGAGTCGGTCAGGGAAAGGTTCTTCTGGCCGCCAGCGGAGAGCGAGGCGGTCACGGCCGTCTCGCCAGCCTCGCGCAGCGCCGACGCCGTGAGGTGGGTGGTCGCCTTCTGTCCGCCGGTCGCTGCCTCGAACCCCTTCTCGGGGTCGATACGGCGGATCTCGCCACCGGACTTGCTGCCGTTCTTGGCGAACTCGGTTCGTTCGCGGAGTTCCTCGCCCATCGCCTTCACGAGCGAGAGGGCGTTAGCGGCGTCCTCGCGGGCCTTGATTCCGACGGGCGAGTTCGCCCCGGCCGCCTTGGCCTGTCCGACGAGGGCCTGGGCTCGGGTGCGGTGGTGGCCAATGCGTGCCGCGAGGGCGTCGTCGGTCAGATCATCGAAGTGCTGAAGTCGAGTAGTGCTCATTCTGGGTGCCTCCTGGGGCGAGATTCTGGGAGAGATCCCAGGGGCCTCGGAGGTGATGAGCGCACGCGGTGGAGGAGGTGCGCTGACCAGTCCGAGGCCCGTGGGGCCTCACTGGGGGTTGCAACCCTCCTCGGGGGCGGACGGGCTGGTTACCGCTGGCCTCACCGGGCGAAGGTTGGCGGGGATCTCGGACCGTGGGGACGGGCGGATTGGTTACCGATGGTCTACCCACGCAGCCGAGGCCGCCAAGCTGACGACTTACGCCGTCGTGATCGAGACTATCAGGAACGAGTCCTGTTGTCCCGCTTGACAATACTGGTCACACGGTCGGCGGGTCGGCCAGCTTGTCCAACGCCTGGGCCACGAGGACCGGGGCCTCGTCGTCGGTGATCCTCTGGGCCGCGAGCGTCGCGGCCGCCACCGCGAGATCTCGCAGAGCAGCGACGTCAGTCGCCTCGTTGAGGACGGCGAATATGGCGTCCGGGTCCTCGTCGCGGAGGGCGAGGACGAGGCGGGTTGCCGAGGCCCGGGAGGCGTCGGATCGGTTCGGGTGAGTCATGTCGAGAGTCCTATCGTCGTGCTGATATTGGTGGTCATTTTCAGTAGCGGAATATGTGCTGGTCAGAGGTCCGCGTTTTTCAAACGCCAGGAGACCGGCGGCGTCTCCGTGAGGGGCGTGAGTTTGTGGCGCGGACCCCCTACCCCTGGACGACCTCGCACCAACCCGCGATAGAGCGGGTTGGTCACCAGTCCTCACTCGGGACTCCGAGAGTCTGCCGAACCTCGGCGTCACCACGTGATCGGTTGCAGGCCATATGCGACGCGCGGAAGTTGGCCGCGTCGTAGGCCAGCTCGGGCCGCTTGCTCACCGGGTAGAAGTGATCGCACTCGAACGCCTCGGCGTCGCGGCCGTCAATGAGCGAGTAGTCGATCTCCCGGCCGCAGAGATGGCAGGGGACGCCCGCCTTCGCACACAAGGCGCGGAATCGTGCTCGGGCCTTGCGGTAGGCCCGATCGTGGGCGGTCCATTTCCGATTGGGATCTCGGCGGGTCGTCATCCTCTGTTCCTCCTACCTCTGCGATTGATCGACGGCCGGACCTTGGACCGTGCGCCGCGCCGCTGAGCTGGCCGAGGCGTGGCGATCTCGGTCTCGGTGTCCTCCTGGTCCTCGGTGGCTCGTAGAGCCGCAGCACGCCGAGGACCTCGCCAGCGCATGGCACCGGCGATCGAGGTACTCGCGGCCGTCGGTCCAGTGATCCGGTTCGGACTAACCGACGTCGCCCACTCCCAGCAGCGAGCGCGGACGGGACACGAGACGCAGGTGACCGTGATGGCTTGCTCTCGGTCGTCGTTCGTGCGGAATCCGGCCGCCTCGGCTGACAGATCGGGATCGAACCATCGCCCACGCCCCTTGCACGCGGCCCCTCGGAGATCGGGTGAGTCGCGGAGGACCGCCTCCAGGAGGCCGACCGCCCCGTCTCGGGTGTTGTAACTAGCCACGACCGCGCTCCTCCTGCTCGATCACCTCGGCCGCGAGACGTTTCCGACGCCCTCGATCTCGGCGGGCGATACCGAGATCGTCCGCGAGCGCACGGCGGGAGATCCCGAACTCGCCGCGTAGGCGTTGCTTGTCGGCCAACTCGGGAACCTGAGTGCGGTCCCGGGCGTAGCCGTTGCGGGTGACCGAGGCCCGGATGGCCTTGTGTTTGGTCATGGTCAGTTCTCCTGGTTTGAGGTGTTGTCATCCGCCGCCGCTGTTATCCACCACTCGGGGTCCTCTAGACCCCGCGCGGATAGCGCGGATACTTGCGCGGATAGAACGCGGATTAGCGCGGATACGCGGATAGGTCCGTTTACGCAGGTCAACCGGCATGGGCTATCCGCGCTGTATCCGCGTGCTATCCGCGCAAACTCCAGCGCGGATAGATCAGGCATTGGCCTCCTCCTGTCGCGTCTCGAACGGCAGAATCGCGGCGTCGGTGACGACGTGCAGCACGCGGGCTCGGCCCTTGCCTCGAACCTCCTCGACGCGTCCCTGGTGCTTGAGTCGAGCCAGCGCGTCGAGCGCGGTCTCCCGCCGTTTCGTCTCCTGGAAGTGGTCTCGGAACTCGCTCTTATTCGGGGCCATGTCGGCCGCCTGACGGCCCCGGATGAAGTCGAGGACCTCGGCGTCGAGAGCGGCCTCGGCGTTTCTCTTCTCCTCGCGTTCGCGTGCGGTGACGGTCAGCGGGTCGGCGTGAACGGGGACCATCGAGGTAGGCCAGATCCCATTCGCGGCCACCTCGACCTGAGCGATACGGAACGCCCACGAGCCCGTCTCGGGTCGGTGCTTCTGCTTGGTCGTGGTCATTTCGACCTGTCCGGGGACCGGCTCGTCCTTGGTGAGCACGAACACTGAGTCGGCCGCCCCTTCCCAGGCGCTCGCTCCTCGTCCGGTAGTGCCGCCCTTGGGTGGGTGGTGCAGCAGCATGACGGCCGCGCCGGTCTCCTCTCGGAGCCGGTCGGCCTTGGCCACCGCGTCCGAGGCGTCCGAGTTCGAGTTCTCCTCAAGACCGACTTGGTGACGTGCGAGCGTGTCTACGACGATCAGCGCAGGTCTGTAGTCCTTGGCGAACTCGATCAGCTCGTCCCACGCATCGGACATGAACGGAACCGACCCATCGACGCCCCGGAACCACTCGCGGATCTCATCGCGAGCGGCGTCCTGGTGAGTGAGCCATGCCTCCAGCCGGATACCGAACGCACGGCCCCCGCCCTCGCCCACGAGATACAGCACCCGGCCGCGCTCGGTCGCGTGACGTCCCCACGAGCGGCCGGTGGCAATGCACAACGCGATCGTCAGAGCCACGGCCGTCTTATAGCTACCGCGCTGCCCGATGAGCATGGAGGTACCGCCGCCGTCGAGGACGTCTTTCACGAGGGCGACCGGCGGCGTCGCGTCCATGAATCCATCGACGTCGAGGATCCGGTCGGTCAGACGGCCGTCGATGGAGGCGCGCTCGGCCCGCTCCTCTGAGTCGAGCTGACGCCGCGCCGCCCGTAGGTTCTTCTCCCGCTCGTAGGCGTCGAACTTCACCTTGTCGAGCCGGTACTGGAGCCGCTCGTTCTCCTTCTCCAGGCTCGCTACGAGCGACTGGTGGGTCTCGATCTCTTCGGCTATGTCGTCCTCTACTTCGACCTCGGTCTCGGTCACCCCGAGGGTGATTCTCTTAATCGCTCATCACCACCGTTGGCGGTATAGTTATCCCCATCGGTTGGGTTGCCGATCGTCGGATGGAGTGCCCCCTGATCTTCGGGTCGGGGGTTCTTCTGTTTGCTGTCACTGGTAGGTCTCCTGGACTGAATCACGTTGCGCCGCTCGGGCCTTAGCCCTATCTCGTGGGTTGGTGATGGCGGCGGCTACGCGCGACGGCGACCGGCATGGGAGCCGAGGAACGTTCCGGCTAACCACGCCAGAGCAGCGACGAGAACCAGCGCGAGAGCGAGCGCGGCGCTCATGCCGAGGCCCCTGGATTCACGGCGTGGGCCTCCAGCCATGCGTCCAAGTCGGACCGGCGGTAGACCACCCGACGGCCGATCTTGTAGTACTTCGGCCCCTTGTTCAGGTAGCGGTATGTGGCCAGCGTTCCCGGCGTGGTGTTCAGGACGCGCGCCGCCGCTGCCCCGTCTAGCGTTTCGTTGTCCATCGGACTCTCCTCATATCGGTTGTGGCGTGTTGATGAACCAAGGTCACCACACTTGTGGCATAGTTGTCCCTGCCAGTGACCAACCGATTTAGTGGCAGGGTTTAGACGATGTTGATTGAGGTACCGCTGAACTGGGGCGTCGCGGTCTACGACGACTCGACGGTCGAGACTGTCGGGGATCGGCTACTCCCGGCCGAGATCCTCGTGAGGTTCCCCGGCAAGAACCAGCCCTCGCTCACGATGAGAATCGTTGTGCGCCAAGGCGTGCCTGTCTGTACCGAGCTGAGCCTCAAGGCCGACGAGACGACCGAGGTTCGCGCCAAGGATCTGAGTCTGGTTCGGATAGACGACTGGATGGAGTACGTCACGGCCGCATGCTCGGAGTCGGCTGGTTCGTCGTTCGTCACCGTGCCCAGCGAGCCGGACGCGGACGCGCTCCAGAGTGTCCGCCAAGCCAAGAAGGCGGGCAGGACGGCCGCCCGTCGGAGCGTCACGCCGGAGATCCTGGAGAAAGTGGCAGCGATCTACCGCGAGCACATCGCGGACCGCCCGGTCCAGGCCGTCATGCGGGCGTTCGACACGTCCGAACGCACGGCCGCGCGATACGTGGAGCGGTGCCGCAAGGAGGGCCTACTTCCACCAACCGAGCCCGGACGAAAGAAGGCGTGACGTGGCGACCATCAGCAGCTACAGCACCAAGGCGGGGACGCGGTACGAGGTCCGCTACCGCCTCCCGAGCGGGCAGACGACCCGCAAGCGTGGGTTCCGCACCAAACGGGACGCGACGAGCTACATGCACTCCACCGAGGTCTCGAAGTCCACCGGCGGGTTCGTAGCAACCTCGGCGGGCCGGATCACCGTCGCCACACTGGCCGAGGCGTGGAAGAAGTCCCTCGACGCCAAGGCCGCCAAGACGCGCTGGAACCGTCTCAGCGTCTACTCGCACGACGTCGAGCCACGTTGGGGAACCACGCCGGTCGGAAAGATCAAGCGCAGCCATGTCGAGGCGTGGGTCTCGGAAATGCTCGGTGCTGGCACCAGCGCCGTGATGATCGAGGGCGCTCTCGGCGTCCTACGCCAGATCCTCGCGCTCGGCGTGGCCGACGGGAACCTCGCGGTCAACCCGGCCGCCGACGTGTCAGCGCCCAAGCGGCTCCACAAGGCGCGCGGCTATCTCACTCACGCCCAAGTAGCAGAACTCGCCATCGAGGCCGGACCGCGCGGCCACGACCTCATCCTGTTCTTGGCCTACACGGGTCTCCGGATCGGTGAGACGGCCGGACTCCGCACCCGGGACGTCGATCTCGGCCGCCGCCGGATCACCGTGGAGCGAGCCGTCACCGAGGCCGACGCCGCCAACCCGATCAAGGCCCCCAAGACACAGGCCCGCCGGACAGTTCCGTTCCCCGAGTTCTTGGACGAGATCCTCGCCGCGCGGGTCCGTGGAAAGGCGTTGGACTCGCCCGTCTTTCCCGCCGAGGAGGGCGGACTACTACGGGCGTCGAACTGGCGACACCGAACGCTCACCCCAGCCGTCGAGCGCGTCGTGGAGCGCACGGCCAAGGTCCGCGCCGAGGAGTCCGCCGAGTCCCCCGACGGTCACCCGAGCACGCCGGAGTTCCCGACCATCACCACACACGGCCGCCTCGCTGGCGATCTCGGCCGGGGCGAACGTGAAGGCCGTCCAGCGCATGCTCGGCCACGCCAAGGCCAGCATGACACTGGACACCTACGCCGATCTGTTCCCCGACGACCTGGAGCAGGTGGCCACGCGATTGAGCGAGCAACGGGCCTCGGCATTGAAGTGTGTCCAAAACGTGTCCACGGAAAGCGGAGAGGCCCCACCCGACTAACTCGGATAGGGCCTCTCACCTGGTGTTTCTTGTTGTGGTCCCGGCTGGGATCGAACCAGCGACCTTCCCGGTGTGAACGGGACGCTCTTCCACTGAGCCACGGGACCGTGTCGCAGGAGCACCTGGCTCCCTTGCACGAGCCAGAACATTACACACACTGACCGCCAGAACCAAAATCGCCGGCACATGCGGTGTTCATCATCCGCTCATGCATCACCAGCGAGCCTTCATCCTCCGCCAACCAGCCGGTCACCACCTGGCCATCAGTGTCCGGCAGGCCCGTGACCAGCCGATTTGGCATCCCACGACACAGTCACGTAATGTTCTGTCCCGCACCGCGAGCACAACGATCCACAAGATCGCTCGTGGAGCGTGCGGATGTAGCGCAGCTGGTAGCGCATCACCTTGCCAAGGTGAGGGTCGCGGGTTCGAATCCCGTCATCCGCTCGAGCGAGTGAACTCGCGTCGGGTGGTGTGGCCGAGTGGTGAGGCAACGGCCTGCAAAGCCGTGTACACGGGTTCGATTCCCGTCGCCACCTCTAGACAACTGAATAGAACATGCGCGATTAGCTCAGTGGGAGAGCGCTTCCCTGACACGGAAGAGGTCACAAGTTCAATCCTTGTATCGCGCACCCTGAAGCGGGGCCCGGCATTTCAGCCGGGCCCTGCTTTTTCATCTCCCCCAGCCCAGAAACGCCGCCGGCCATCTCACCGTGGCGATGTCACCCCCTTCCTCGGCTCTTGAAAACAGAGTCCGCGCAGGCGTTTTGGAAATTACACCGTTGTCACGTAATGTTCTGTCCCGCACCGCGGGCGACAACGATCCACAAGATCGGCCCGCCGGAGCGATGCGGATGTAGCGCAGCTGGTAGCGCATCACCTTGCCAAGGTGAGGGTCGCGGGTTCGAATCCCGTCATCCGCTCGGAGTCAGCATTCGACAATCGAAGATGACCACGCGCGATTAGCTCAGTGGGAGAGCGCTTCCCTGACACGGAAGAGGTCACAAGTTCAATCCTTGTATCGCGCACCCTGACGATGGGCCCGGCATTCTTGCCGGGCCCATCGTCTTGTGCGGATGTCATCGTCCGGAGTTTCCGTCAGATGGTGTCCGTCGGCGGGAATCCGGCGACGATGACCCGTAATCTTCTCGATATGGACATCGAGGAAGTGTTCTCCAACGTGGCGGTGGCCTTCGAGGCGATCGGCGCGTTCGCCATGGTGGTGGGCTTCGCGATCGCGGTGGTACTCAGTGCCCGCTCGCTGAACCGTAAAGAAGGTGGCGCCCAGGCCTTCTCGGTGTTGCGCTCCACCCTTGCCTCGGCCATCCTGCTGGGCCTGGAGATCCTCGTGGCAGCCGACCTGTTGCGGACCATCACCTCCAAGCCGTCGGTGGAGGACGCGCTGATCCTGGGCCTGATCGTGGTGATCCGGACGGTGCTGTCGATGTCCATCCAGATCGAACTCGAGGGAGTCCTGCCGTGGCGGCGGGCCATGCTGACCTCTGGTGGCCAGATGATCGCCGAGGCCATCTCCCGCGACGCCGCCGCATCCAAGAACACCGCATCCGGCACCATGGCGGTGTCCAAGAACGCAGCAACCGACAGCTCCGCGCCCACACAGCCCTGACCAGACGATTTGGCGAATCGACGGTCCACCGAATAGTGTTTCTCCTCGCGTCCCGAGCACAGACAAGGTCCACAAGACCGCCCGGGACCGATGCGGATGTAGCGCAGCTGGTAGCGCATCACCTTGCCAAGGTGAGGGTCGCGGGTTCGAATCCCGTCATCCGCTCCACCACTCCCCGGACGCCGGGCCGGCCGATCGCCCTCGCCGGTTCCCGAGACGCCCCCTCCCTTTCACCGAGGCATGCGGCAGGTCGGAAGTCCCGATCAGCCCCCAGGCTTGCGGGCCGGCGTCAGACGCACGACGAGTAGTATGAGCGCCTCCGGTTGTGACAATCCCGACTGCACCTGTGTTCCCCACTGCCAGTGCGGAGAGAATTGCACCTGCGGCAAGAAGTAGTCCACACGAGGAGTTGCGCACCATGACGACATCGGTCGACGAGTACTCCGCGCCGGGCTTCGCCATCGAGACCGCCACGGACCCAGCACTCGCGCCGGCCGTCGCCGAGGTCGCCGCCGCCACCTTTCCCCTTGCGTGCCCGCCAGATTCACGTCCCGACGACATCGCGGTATTCATCCGCGAGAACCTCGGGCCGGCGAACTTCGCCGCCTACATCGCGTCGCCGGAATCCGAGGTGCTCGTCGCCCGGGCCGCCGACGGCACCCTCGCCGGGTACGCCCTGGTCCATCACCGTGCACCCGCCGACGCGGACGTCGCCGCGGTGATCACCGAGCGTCCGACGTCGGAGATCTCCAAGATGTACGTCCTGCCCGACCACCACGCCCACATCCGGCCGTCCGAGACGCGTACAGCCCCGCCATCGCACCTGCTGATGCGGGCGGCAATCGACCGTGCGCGGCTACGGGGCAGCGCCGTGGTGTGGCTCGGGGTCAACCAGGAGAACGAACGCGCCCAGCGCTTCTACGCGAAGATGGGCTTCCACCGCGCAGGCGCCAAGACCTTCGACCTCAACGGCAACATCGAACACGACTACGTACTCAGCCAACCCCTGACCTGACCGCACCGGACAGCCACACCGTCGACGCACACACCGTCGACGCACAGACGACCGTGGGCGCCCCACCATCCGGCGGGGCGCCCACGGTCGTCCAGCGTCTGGGGTCGGCTCAGACGGCCGACTCGGCAAACCGCGACAGCGCCAGCAGACGCGAGGTGGCGCGCAGGTACTTCTTGCGGTAGCCGCCGTGCAGCATCTCGTCGGTGAAGACCTCGTCGAGTTTGCAGCCCGACACGGTGACCGGGATGTCGGCGTCGTAGAGACGGTCGGCGAGCACCACCAGGCGCAGCGCCACCGACTGGTCCTGCGCGGGGTGCACCCCCTTGATGCAGACCAGCGAGATGCCGTCGACGAGGTCCTTGTACTTGGACGGATGCAGCTTGGCCAGATGCGTGCACAGTTCGTCGAAGTCGTCGAGGGTGGCGCCGGGTGTCGCCTCGGCCAACTCGACGAGGTCGGCGTCCGAACGCGGATCCGGGGCCGGCGGGAGGTCGCGGTGCCGGTAGTCGGGACCGTCGACGCGGATGGTCTCGAACACCGCCGACAGCTTGCGGATCTCGCGCAGGAAGTCCTGGGCGGCGAAGCGTCCCTCACCGAGCTGTCCGGGCAGGGTGTTGGATGTGGCGACGATCGACACGCCCTTGGCGGTCAGCTCGGTCAGCAGCCGCGACACCAGCATGGTGTCGCCCGGGTCGTCGAGCTCGAACTCGTCGATGCACAGCACGGTGTGCTGCGACAGCCGCTCGACTGCGTTGACGAAGCCCAGCGCCCCCACCACGTGCGTGACCTCGACGAAGGTCGCGAAGGACTTGGGCTCGGGCATCGAGTGGTAGATCGAGGCGAGGAGGTGGGTCTTACCCACACCGAACCCGCCGTCGAGGTAGAGGCCGATCCCCTGCGTGGTCTGCTTGCGGGAGAACAACCCCTTCTTACCGCCGCGCGCCTTGCGGGCCCGGACGACGAAGTCGCGCGCCTTGGCGACGGCCTGTGCCTGGGACGGCTCGTTGGGGTCGGGAATGTAGCTGTCGAAGCTGACCTCATCGAAGGTGGACGGCGGAACCATCTCCTGGATGAGCTGTTCGGGAGAGACCACCGGGTTCCGGTCGGAAAGACGTGCCACCATGGTGGGCAGCGTAACCAGTGCCGACCCCGGGGAATGATGCTCTACCAGCATAAAGCGATCCACGTCACATCCGACGATGCCGACGACGACGATCGGTATCGCGTTCTGGCCGACCGATACCGCCACCCCGAGCGGTACGTCCGTGCCAACATGATCGCCACGATCGACGGGGCGATCTCGGTGTCGGGGCGTTCCGGTCAGCTCGGCGGACCCACCGATCGCGCCGTGTTCCGCACCCTGCGAGGGCTCGCCGACGTGGTGCTCGTGGGTGCGGCCACCGCGCTCGCCGAGACCTATCACCAGCCGCAACCGGACCCGGTGTTCAACGCCCATCGCGGTGCCGAGCAGCCTGACGCCCCGGTATTGGCGCTGGTCAGCCGCTCGTTGGCGATCGATCCGGCCTATCCTCCGCTCACCCACCCCGACACCGTGGTGCTGACCTGTGCGGCCGCCGACCCACAGCGACGCCACGTACTGACCGCGTCGGGCGCCACGCTCGTCGACTGTGGCGAGGGCACCGTCGACCTCGTGGTGGCCCTGCGTCATCTCGCCGACCGCGGTCTGACCCGCGTGCTGTGTGAGGGCGGTCCCCGTCTGCTCGGATCGATGATCGCCGCCGACCTCCTCGACGAACTGTGCATCAGCACCTCGCCGATGCTCGCCGCCGGCGACGCCCCACGCATCGCGCTCGGTCCCGACCTGCCGCGCCTGCCGCGGTTACGACCGTCGCAGATCCTGTCCGACGACGACGGCTACGTCTTCACCCGGTGGACACGGGTGCCGCGGTGACCGCACGACCGGCCCACCCCGAACCGTTGACTACCCTCGCCATCATGCGGTCGGCACGGAAACTCCTCCCCTCGCGCGTCATCCCCTCACGCGTCAAGGCACCCGCCCAGGCCGCGCCCGCCCGGATCATCGCCGCCGCGGGCCTCGTCGTGACCCTCGGTCTGGGCGGCTGTGCGATCGGACCCGACCCCGGCCCCGCCCTGGTGCCCGGCGGCGGAGCCGAAGGTAGCCCCGCCGCATCGAGCACCTCGAGCACGCCCGCCCAGGCGCCCGCACTGCAGAAGCCCGTCGCCGACCTCGCCTGGGGTGCCTGCACCGGGGCGCCCGACGCGCCGAACGGCGTCACCCTGCAGTGCGCCGAGCTCGACTCGCCGGTGAACCCCGACAACCCGCAGTCGACGCTGACGGTGCACCTCACCCGGGCCACCGTCGCCGACACCCCCGCCGACGCCGCGCCGCTGGTCCTCACCGCGGGCTCCGACATGCCGTCGTCGCGGGCGCTGCGCCTGCTCGCCGACGGCCCCGGCCGTAGCCTGCTGAGCAAGCACCCGATCGTCGGCGTCGACCGCCGCGGTATCCCCGACAGCACACCGCTCGACTGCCTGACGCGGTCCGAGCGCCTCACCATCGCCGACAACGGCCTCAGCTCGGGTGCCGACACCGCCAAACGGATCACCGACCTCGCCGACGCCGCGTCGTCGGCATCGGACGGCTGCACCGAGACCCTCACCCCGGACCAGCTGCAGTTCGGCATCACCGAGGCGGCCTCCGACATCGAGACCCTGCGCCGGCGCTGGAACGTCCCCACCCTCGGGGTGATCGGCCTCGGTGAGGGCTCCGACGTGGCGATCGCCTACACCGCGCTCTACGGGGGCCGGACGGGCCGGCTCATCCTGGACACGCCCACTCCGTTCGGGGCCAACGCCCGTGACGCGGGTGCCCTCCGCGCGTCGGGTGTCCAGGCGGCCCTGGTGACCTTCGCCCAGCGCTGCGGTGCCCTCGGCGCCGGCTGCCCGCTGGGCACGTCCGGTGTGGCCACCATGGGAGACGTCCTGACCAAGGGACGCACCGGTAACCTCGGCGGGCTGTCCGACACCCAGGCGCTCGCCGCGATCACCACCGGACTGGCCCTGGCACCCAACGACACCGCGGGCCTGACCTCGGTGGCCTCGGCGATCGCCGCCGCCGACAACGGCGACGTCAAGGCGCTCACCGACCTCGCGAACCAGGCCGACGAGCTGCGGCTGACCGACGGACAGGTGGTGTCGGTCTGCAACGACGTGACCGGTCCGGTCGGCCGGAACGAGGTCGCCGGCCTGGTGACATCGTGGACCAAGCAGAATCCGCTGACCGGCGCCGACACCGCGCTGTCGCTGGTCCGGTGCAACGGCTGGGCGTCGAGCGAGCCGGTGAACCCGCCGGACTCGTTCCCGGTGGCACCTCTGGTACTGCTCAACAGCGGTGACCCGATCAACGGCGGCGAGGGCGTCAAGGGTCTCTCCCCGCTGTTCGCGCGTGCCGGCACCACCCCGGTGACCGTCGACTGGAACGGTCTGGGCTACTCGGTGCTGGCCCGCAGCGCCTGCGCCGCCGACGTCGTCGCCCAGTACGTGGCGCACTCCCCGTTGGAAGGCCCCGCCGACCGCGGCTGCCCGGCGTGAACAGGGGTTTGTCGAACGCCGCGGGAGCGGCGTAGTACGGTGCGCGGGTGCCCCTTCTCGACAGGTACCTCTACCCGCAGATGAGCGTGCAGCGGATCGTCCCGCTGGTGCTCTGGCCGATCACCATCCTGATGATGTTCCACCGGTCGGTGATCCTCGGTGTCAACGGTGACCGCACGGACGATTTCCGCCCGGTGTACCAGGCCGCGCTCGCGTTCCTGAACCGGCAGCCGGTGTACAACGAGAACCTCAACACGGTCGACCCGCACTACCTGTACCCGCCGTCGGGCACCCTGCTGATGTCACCGTTGGCGGTGCTCGACCCGGAACGCTCCCGCTGGCTGTTCATCGCCGCGAGTGTCGTGGCCCTGGTCATCTGCGCGTACCTGCTCACCCGGCTGTTCGGTTTCGCCGCCAACACCTGGGTCCTGCCGACCGTGCTGTTCTTCTTCTTCAGCACCGAGACCGTCGCGCACACCCTGATCTTCACCAACTTCAACTCGTTCGTGCTGCTCGGCATGCTGGCGTTCATGATCCTGATGCGCGGCCGTCACGACTGGTGGGCGGGGATCGCGATCGGCCTGACGTTGTCGGTGAAGCCGGTGCTTGCGCCGCTGCTGCTGTTACCGCTGCTGACCCGTCAGTGGCGGATTCTCGTGGGAGCCATCGGCGTGCCGCTGCTGCTGAACATCATCGCCTGGCCGTTCTCCGACGACCCGAAGTCGTTCATCTCCAGCACGCTGCCGTATCTGATGGAGGCCCGCGACTACTACAACAGCTCGATCGTCGGCAACGGCATGTACTTCGGTGTCGCCGACTGGCTGATCGTGGCGCTGCGCATCGCGTTCACCCTGATGGCGGTGTTCTCGCTGTGGTTCCTGTACCGCTACTACCGGCACACCGACGAGCTGCTGTGGATGACCACCTCGTCGGGGGTGCTGCTGTGCACCATGTTCCTGGTGGGCTCGCTGGGCCAGGGCTACTACTCGATGCTGCTGTTCCCGCTCCTGATGACGGTGGTGCTGCCGGGGTCGACGATGCGCAACTGGCCGGCGTGGCTGGGCGTGTACGGCTGCTTCACCTTCGACGCGTTCTACTCCGACCGTTGGGAGCATTTCGGCCGCGCGCTCGAGTACAACAAGGTGACCTGGGGCTGGTCGCTGCTGATGATCGCGGTGTTCTGTTCGTTGCTGTTCCGCTACCTGGACCTGCGCAAGGCAGGGGTCGCCGGACGATGGAACGAGTGGTCGGCGCCGGCCACCGCACCTGTCCCGGCCGCAACGCCCGCCGCGGACGGTCCGGACGTCCGGAAGGCCGAGACCCCGGCCGTGTGAACCGGCCGTGTGAACCGGCCGGTCGACACCCGCATCTGACAGACAGGCACGGAATCCGACATCCGGGGAGTCGCGCACGTCACCGGACATCCGGCGTGCGGGCGACGCCCTGTGGCGTGCGCGGGTGGGGGATCGTACGGTGGGAACCATGACCGATTCCCCCGCCGAGACCCCTGCTGACACCCCGGCCGAGTTCGTCGATCTCACCGACGAACAGTGGCGCGAACGCCTGACCCCGGCCGAATACCGAGTTCTGCGGCAGGCCGGGACGGAGGCCCCGTTCACCGGTGAGTACACCGATTCCAAGACCGTCGGTATCTACCGCTGCCGGGCGTGCGGCTCCGAACTGTTCCGCAGCGAGCAGAAGTTCGACTCGCACTGCGGCTGGCCGTCGTTCTTCTCCCCGCTCGCCGGTGACGCGGTGATCGAACGCTCCGACACCTCACTCGGTATGCGGCGCACCGAGGTGCTGTGCGCCAACTGCGGCAGCCACCTCGGGCACGTCTTCGAGGGCGAGGGCTACGCCACCCCCACCGACCTGCGGTACTGCATCAACTCGATCAGCCTGACCCTCGAACCCACCGAGGACTGAACCGACGAAGCACTGTCCGATCTCCGATCCCGGACCGTTGCCCGGTGGTCAGCCGCCACCACTGTTCTGGTGACCGAGCCGCCACGACCGCTCCGATGACCGAGCCGCGACCACTGCTCCGATGATCGAGCCGCAACCACAGTCCCGGTGGTCGAGGCGCAACCACAGTCCCGGTGGTCGAGCCGCCACCATTCTCCGGTGGTCGAGCCGCAACCACTGCTCCGATGACCGAGCCGCCACCACTGCTCCGATGATCGAGCCGCAACCACTGCTCCGATGACCGAGCCGCGACCACAGTCCCGGTGGTCGAGCCGCCACCACTGTTCTGGTGGTCGAGCCGCCACGACCGCTCCGATGACCGAGCCGCAACCACTGCTCCGATGATCGAGCCGCAACCACAGTCCCGGTGGTCGAGGCGCAACCACAGTCCCGGTGGTCGAGCCGCCACGACCGCTCCGATGACCGAGCCGCAACCACTGCTCCGATGACCGAGCCGCAACCACTGTCCCGGTGGTCGAGGCGCAACCACAGTCCCGGTGGTCGAGGCGCAACCACAGTCCCGGTGGTCGAGCCGGGACCGAGCCCGAAGGGCGAGGACCCGTGTCGAGACCCGGTGACCCGACGACGTCGGTGACCACCTCGAACATGAAGAAAGGGCCGGTCCGGACATGGCGTCCGGACCGCCCCTTTCTCGTCGGTGTCTCGGTCGGTCAGGGCACGACTCGATCGGTCACGGCAGCGCGTCGACGAGGGCGTCCACCTCGACCCGTGGACCGGTGAAGAACGGTGTCTCCTCGCGGACGTGCATCCGGGCCTCGGTGGCGCGCAGGTCGCGCATCAGGTCGACGATGCGGTGCAATTCCGGTGCCTCGAAGGCCAGCAGCCACTCGTAGTCGCCGAGCGCGAACGAGGCGACGGTGTTGGCCCGGACGTCCTTGTATTCGCGGGCCTGCTTGCCGTGGTCGGCGAGCATCTTGCGACGCTCCTCGTCGGGCAGCAGGTACCACTCGTACGACCTCACGAACGGGTATACGCAGATGTAGTTGCCCGGCTCCTCACCGGCCAGGAAGGCCGGGATGTGGCTCTTGTTGAACTCCGCGGGACGGTGCAGGGCGACGTTGCTCCACACCGGCTCGCAGACGCGACCCAGCCGGGTCTCGCGGCGGAACCGGTTGTAGGCGGCCTGCAGGTCCTCGATCTTCTCGGCGTGCCACCAGATCATGAAGTCGGCGTCGGCGCGCAGACCGGAGACGTCGTAGACACCACGGACCACGACGTCGGTGTCGGCGAGAGACTTGAAGAAATCGGTGGCGTCGGATTTCACCGCGTCACGGTCGTCGCCGATCCCGTCGGGTTTGACGGCGAACACCGAGAACATCAGGTAGCGGATGGTCGAGTTCAGTTCGGCATAGTCCAAGCGGCTCATGACCTTATGGTGCCACCGTCTCAGCGCAGGTCGGCGAGCAGGTCCCGGGCCGCGCGACCGGCCTGTCCGATGCACGCCGGCACCCCGACACCGGTGTAGGACGACCCGGCCAGCGCCAGCCCTGTCGGCCGGTGGCCGAGCACCTCGGCCATCCGCGCGAGGTGCCCCGGTGCGTACCGCGGCAGTCCCCCGGTCCAGCGTTGCCGTCGGACGTCGATCAGGTGCCCGGATGCCGCCGGGACACCGGCGGCATCGCAGATGCGGTCGAGGTCGGCCAGCGCCCATCCCAGCAGGGAATCGAGGTCGGACTCGGCGACGGGCGCGCCGTATCGGCCGAACGACGCCCGCACCGATACCGGCGCGCCGGGTCCGCCCAGGTGGGCCCACTTCCGGGAGCTGAGGGTGAACGCCTTGGCGTGCAGGTCTTCTCCGGTCGCCACCAGCACCCCGGAATGATCGGGCAGGGCGGTGCCGGGGGCCAGCGCCAGGGACAGCACCACCGACGACGCCGGCTCCACCGCGCGCAGCGTCGGCGCCAGGTCGGGTGCCTGCGTGGCGAGCAGCTCGCCGGCGATCCAGGCGGGGACGGCGAGGATCACACCGTCGTATGTGCCGGCCATCGGCCCGTGCACCACCCAGCGGTCGCCGTCGCGGGACAGTCCGGTGACCCCGGCTCGCGGGTGCACGGTGGGTCGGGCGGCGTCGACGAGGGCGTCGAGCAGCACCCGGTATCCGCCGACCAGCGTGCCGAACACCGGTCCGGAACCGGAGGAATGCCCAAGGAGGTCGGTGACCGCCTCGGCGAGGCTCGTCGCCCCCTGGTCGAGACGCAGAGCCAGCGCCGGCAGCGCCTCGCGCAGCCCGATGTCACGGGCCAGGCTCGAATACACGCCGCCGAGCATCGGGTCGACGCAGCGGGCCACCACCGACGGGCCGAAACGATCGGCGACCAGCTGTCCGACACTCATGTCGGTACCCGGGCGCCACCGCAGGGGCCGGTCGGCCTCGCCACGGATGCGGTCCACATCCGCCGGGTCGGCGATCTCGGCGACGGTGTCGGCGGCTACGGGGATTCCCATGAGTGCCGGGGACGGCAGCGGATGCAGGCCGCCATTCGCCCAGATCGCCGGTCGTGCCCCCGTCGGCGCCACCACACGGTCGGTCAGGCCGAGCTCGGCGACCAGGTCCACCGCCTCGGGGCGGCGCACGATGAACGCCTCGGCGCCCACATCGACGAGCCGGCCGCCCACCTCGACGGTCTGCAGGATGCCTCCGGTCGAGCCCCCCGACTCGAGGACGTCGATCTCCGCATCGTCGCCGAGCGCCTGCCGCAGCCGGTACGCGGCGACGAGACCGGATACACCGGCACCGACGATCGCGATCCGGGCGGGGCCGGTCCGGGCGGTCATCAGAGTGTGTGGATCAGTTCGACGGCGCGGGTGAGCACGGTCGCGTCGGTGTCGGGGAGCACACCGTGCCCGAGGTTGACGATGTGGCCGATGGCCCCGGTGGCGATCGCGGTCTCGCCGTCGTCGAGGACGCGACGGATCTCCCGTTCGACCACCTGTGGACCGGCGAACAGCACGGTCGGGTCGAGGTTGCCCTGCACCGCCTTGCCCGGACCCACGCGGCGCACCGCCTCGGTCAGCGGGACACGCCAGTCGACGCCGATCACGTCGGCGGGCGCGGCCATCGCGGCGAGCAGCTCGCCGGTACCGACGCCGAAGTGGATGCGGGGCACGCCGTACCCGGCGATCTCGGCGAACACCCGGTCGGTGTGCGGGGCGACGTAGGCGCGGTAGTCGGACTCGGACAGGGCCCCGGCCCACGAGTCGAAGACCTGGATCGCATCCACACCCGCCTCGAGCTGGACCTGCAGGAAGGTGATGGTGATGTCGGCGAGCCGGCCCATCAGCGCATCCCACACCTCCGGCGCACCACGCATGAGGGCCTTGGTGTTGACGTAGTTGCGGCTCGGGCCACCCTCGATCAGATACGACGCGAGAGTAAACGGCGCCCCGGCGAAACCGATCAGCGCGGTCTGGTCCGGCAGCTCGGCCAGAATCCGCTCGACCGCATGGGCGACCGCCCCGACCTGTGCCGGATCGAGCCGGGGCAATGCCGCGACGTCGGCCTCGGTGCGCACGGGTGCGGCGATCACCGGGCCGGTCCCGGCCACGATGTCCAGGTCCACACCCGCGGCCTTGAGCGGCACGACGATGTCGGAGAACAGGATCGCGGCGTCGACGTCGTGTCGGCGGACCGGTTGCAACGTGATCTCCGTGACCAGCTCCGGGTCGAAGCACGACTCGAGCATGCCGTGGTCCGCCCGGATCGCCCGGTACTCCGGCAGCGATCGACCGGCCTGCCGCATGAACCACACGGGGCGCCGGGTGGGCGTGGTGCCCTGCGCCGCGGCCACCAGCGGCATGGTGGCGTGGCCTGAACGGGTACGTTGTGAAGGCGACATCACCGATCACTCTGCCATGTCGTACGAAGTGACCACCGGCGCGCCTCCGCCCTTCGGCGCAGTGCTGGTCTTACCGTCACAGTTGTGACCTCCTCCGGAGCTCCGACGGAGCCTGCTGACTTCCGCACCGCGGTCGAGTCGCTGCATTCCGCGCGTATCCGACGCGATATCGAGGTCGGGCCGATCCGCCCGCCACAGCGCCTGGCGCCCTACAGCTATGCGGTGGGCGCGGAGGTGCGTCGCGCCGACGACGATCCCGACGACGACCTGCAGGGCAGCGCCTTCGGGCGGCTGATCCTGCTGTACGACCCCGACGGCCAGGACGCCTGGAACGGGACCATGCGTCTGGTCGCCTACATCCAGGCGGAGGTGGAGGCCGCGCTCGCGGCCGATCCCCTGCTGCCCGAGGTGGCGTGGAGCTGGCTCTCCGATGCGCTCGGCGTCCCGATCGGCGAGACCGCCGGCGACGAGGGGCCGGTCCACGTGACCGCCCTCGGCGGCACCGTGACCTCCACGTCGTCGGTGCGATACGGCGACATCGCCGGTCCACCGCGGGCTCATCAGCTGGAACTGCGGGCGTCGTGGACGGCGACCACCGCCGAGGGCATGGGCGGGCATCTCGAGGCGTTCTGTGAAGTGTTGTCGGCGGCTGCGGGTCTGCCGCCGGTCGGGATCACCGAACTCGGGTCGGCGTGAGCGATCCAGCAGCGCCCGCCGAGGACGCCACCCCCACCACCCCGCTGCTCGAACCGCGCGAAGGGGTCCCACCGGTGCTGTCGTCGGCCGGGCAGTTCGCCGACGCCGCCGAGCGGCTCGCCGCCGGTACCGGGCCGATCGCCCTCGACACCGAGCGCGCGTCGGGCTACCGGTACTCCCAGCGTGCCTACCTGATCCAGATCCGACGCACCGGATCGGGCAGCTTCCTCATCGATCCGATCGAGGAACCCGACGCGCTCGACCCGCTGATCGAGGTGCTCGACGGCCCCGAGTGGGTGCTGCACGCCGCCGACCAGGACCTCCCGTGCCTGCGTGACCTGGGCTTCCGGGCGGCCGACCTCTTCGACACCGAACTCGCGGGACGGTTGCTCGGGCTGACCCGGGTCAACCTGGCCGCGATGGTCGCCGCGTTCCTCGGCCTCGGTCTACAGAAGGGACACGGTGCCGCCGACTGGTCGCGGCGTCCGCTGCCGCCGGAATGGCTGAACTACGCCGCCCTCGACGTCGAGGTACTCGTCGAACTGCGCGATGCGATGGATACGGCGCTCGGCGACGCCGAGAAGCAGCACTGGGCGGTCGAGGAGTTCCGCTACGTGCTGGATCGTCCGGTCTCACCGCCGAGGACCGACCGGTGGCGACGCACCGCCAACATCCACACCATCAAGACCACCCGTGGACTGGCCACGGTCCGTGAGTTGTGGGCCGCGAGGGAAGAGATCGCGCAGCGTCGGGATGTGGCACCGGGGCGGGTGTTGCCCGACTCGGCGATCATCACCGCCGCTGCGGCCGCCCCGCAATCGGCCGGCGACCTGACCAAGCTGCCGGTGTTCGGTGGTCCCCGCCAACGCAAGCAGGCCGGGGTGTGGATGTCGGCGATCCTGCGGGCCCGGGAACTCACGGACAAGGAACTGCCCGCACGCAAGGCGCCGACCACGGGACTGCCGCCGATCAGCCGGTGGGAACCACGCAATCCGGCGGCCGCGGCCCGCGCTGCGACGGTGCGACCGTTGGTCAAGGAGATCGCCGAGGCCAACGACGTGCCGGCGGAGAACCTGCTCTCCCCCGATCTGGTCCGGCAGCTGTGCTGGGACGGGGTTCCTGCCCCGATCACGCCGGACGCGGTGGATGCGGCCTTGGCCGCCGGTGGTGCCCGCACCTGGCAGCGTCGGCTGACCGCCGCCCCGATCGCGGCCGCACTCACCGGACTGTCCGGCTAGGGCGGGCACCCGGACACCCACAGGCACCCGCCGACCACATCGGGGCGGCACCCGACGGATATGTCCGTCCGGTGCCGCCCCGATGTCGTCGGTCAGTCCTGTGTGCGCGCCTGTTCTGGGGTGCGGGTCTCCTCGTGAACCCGTGCTGCTTCCGGTTCGGCAGCGGTGTCGGCACGGTCCATCCCCGGCAGGGTCTGCATCTCCGAGACCGTCGCGGTGATCGACCGCGCGAGATCCTGGGCGGTCAGGCCGAGGTCGGCGAGGATCTGTCCGCGCGTGGCGTGGGCGATGAACTCCTGCGGGATGCCCCGGTTCTGGACCGGGACCACCACGTCGGCCGCCGAGAGCGCGCCCGCGACCGCCGACCCGACGCCGCCCTGCACACCGCTGTCCTCGAGGGTCACCACGAGCCGGTGACGGGCCGAGAGATCGGTGATCGACGCCGGCACCGGCAGCACCCAGCGGGGATCGACGACGGTGGCCTCGATGCCCTGACTGCGCAGGCGGTCGGCGGTGTCGAGCGCGAGGGAGCAGAACGCACCGACCGCGACGATCAGCACGTCACCGTCGATCTCGCCGACACCCGGGCCGCGACGCAGCACGTCGACCCCGTCGTCGAGGCGGGTGACAGCTCGGATGTCCTCGGGCACCGCGCCCTTGGAGAAGCGCAGCACGGTGGGGCCGTCGTCGACGGCGAGCGCCTCGTCGAGTTCCTCACGCAGCCGGACCGCGTCGCGCGGTGCGGCCACCCGCAGGCCGGGCACCATCGCCAGCAGCGACAGATCCCACATGCCGTGGTGGCTCGGGCCGTCCGGTCCGGTGATGCCCGAGCGGTCGAGGACCACGGTGACCGGCTGCCGCAGGAGCGCGACGTCCATCAGCAGTTGATCGAAGGCGCGGTTGAGGAAGGTCGAGTAGATCGCGACCACCGGATGCAGACCGCCGAGCGCCAGACCCGCGGCCGAGGTCATCGCGTGCTGTTCGGCGATGCCGACGTCGAACATGCGGTCCGGGAAGGCATCCCCGAACGCCGAGAGTCCGGTCGGCCCGGGCATCGCCGCGGTGATCGCCACGATGTCGTCGCGAGAATGCCCGGCCTCCACCAGCGCGGTGGAGAACACCGTCGTCCAGTCCAGGGGTGAGACCGACTTGGCGCGACCGGTCTTCGGGTCGATCACGCCGGTCGCGTGCATCTGGTCGGCCTCGTTGTTCTCCGCGTGCGCATAGCCCATCCCCTTGCGGGTGACGGTGTGCACGATCACCGGGCCGCCGTAGGCGCGGGCGCGGCGGAACGCCGATTCGAGTGCCTCCACGTCGTGCCCGTCGACCGGCCCGACGTACTTGAGGCCGAGGTCGGTGAACATCGCCTGCGGGGCGAGCAGATCCTTGAGTCCACTCTTCATCCCGTGGAGCACCGCGTAGGCCGGGTCGCCGACGACGGGCAGCTTGCGAACCGCACGCCGTCCCTCGTCGAGGACGCGTTCATACGTCGGTTGCAGCCGCAACCCCGACAGGTGACGGGCGAAGCCGCCGATCGTCGGGGCGTAGGAGCGACCGTTGTCGTTGACCACGATCACCAGGGGCCGGTCGCCGGCGGCGATGTTGTTCATCGCCTCCCAGCACATGCCACCGGTCAGGGCGCCGTCGCCGACGACGGCCACCACGGTGCGTTCGGGCCGGCCGGTCAGGGCGAACGACTTGGTCAGGCCGTCGGCGTACGAGAGTGCGGCCGAGGCGTGTGAGGATTCGACCCAATCGTGTTCGCTCTCGGCGCGGTCCTGGTAGCCGGTGAGCCCGCCCTGCTGCCGGAGTGTGTCGAACCGGTCGCGACGCCCGGTGACGATCTTGTGCACGTAGCACTGATGTCCGGTGTCGAAGATGATCGGATCGTGCGGTGAGTCGAACACCCGGTGGATCGCCAGGGTGAGTTCGACGACGCCGAGGTTCGGGCCGAGATGCCCGCCGACCGCGGAGACCTTCTCGATCAGGAATCGTCGGATCTCCGCCGCCAGCGTCACGACCTGCTCGGACGTCAGCTCACGGAGGTCGGCCGGGGATTCGATCTGCTCCAGCAGCCCCATCCGGTGTCCTTCCTCATCAATAGCCATCCGTCCCAGTCTACGGTCGTCGCCGCGCAGGTCTCGCAACGGTGACGTGGTCAGGGCCGTGACGTCGGCCGCACCAGTACCGCGATCGCCTCCAGATGATGGGTCAGCGGGAACGCGTCGAACCCGGTGATCTGCTGCGGGGTATAGCCGTGGCGGCCGTACAGTCCCAGGTCCCGGGCGAAACGGGCGACGTCGCAACCCACGTGCACGATCACCTCGGGTGTGGCGTCGGTGACCTGCTCGATCACCGCGGGTCCGGCACCGGTCCGGGGCGGGTCGAGGACGACGACCTGTGGGGCGGGTAGGTCGGCCATCAGACGTGCCACCTCGCCCCGATGGAGGTGGATGCCGGCGTCGGTGCCGAAGGTGCGTTCGGCGGCTTCGAGGGGGCCGGGGTCGGATTCGACGACGTGCACCGTGGACGCGCCGAGAGTGTCGGTGAGGGCGGCAGCGAACACCCCGGCCCCGCCGTAGAGGTCCCAGCAGGCGCCGGGCGCGGTGTCGCCCAGGACGGCGCGCACCATGTCGGTGACGGTCTGCGCGTAGGTGTCGGGGGCGGCGCGGTGCCCTTGCCAGAACCCGGCGACCGGGATCTCCCAATGCCGCGCGCCGACGCGGTGACCGGCGGTCGGTGCACCCGCGACCACCCGCTGCGGGCGCGGGGCTTCGCGGTGTCGGCGGCGGCGCTGTGCGGCCCGGCGGTCTCCGGACCGCCCGCGCCCGGACCCGTCCCCCGCGGACCCGCCCCGCGCGGCCCCGGCGCGTGACGATCGGCCGCCGGACGGCGGCGTGGTCGGGACCGGCCCGATCTCGACGATGTGCCGGGCACCTGCGTCGTCGAGGGTGATCGCCAGGTCTCCGCCGGGGGTGTATCCGTCGCCGAGGTCGGCGACCATCACCGGATCGTTCTGGGCGCACGGGTGACCGGTGACGATCCCGGCACCGCCCCGTTCGTGCAGGCCCGGCCGGCCGTCGATGTCGACGGCGAGTCGGGTACGGATCCGCCAGCCGGTCGCACCGCCGTCGAGGGCCCGCACCGGGTCACCGGGCAGCAGGCGGTCGAGGTGCGCGGCGTCGAACCCACCGATCCGGCCGAGCACGTCGCGCAGGACCTCCGCCTTGAGCACCCGCAGGTGGTCGGGGGCGATGAAGGACTGGTCGCAGCACCCGGCGCCGTGGGTGGCCGCCGAACACAGTTCGTCGATGCGCTGGGGGGCGGCGTCGAGCACCTCGACGGTCTCGGCGGTGAGGAACTTCGGCTTCTCCTCGACGACGCGGGCGGTGACCTGCTCGCCGGGGATCGCGCCGCGGACGAAGACCGCGCGGCCGTCATCGGCGCGGGCGACCGCGGTACCACCGTTGGCCGGCCGGTCGACGCGCAGGGTCAGCAGGGTGTGGATGAGGCTCACCGGTCTCCACCGCCGAGCGCGCGGCGGGTGTCGCCGGGAGCGTCATAGGCGAGGTCGGCCTTGCGGTGTTCGGACGACGAGAGCTGCCACGGCACCGAGGTGACCATCACGCCGGGCTCGAACAGCAGTCGCGTCTTCAGACGTAGCGCGGACTGGTTGTGCAGGATGGTCTCCCACCAGTGGCCCACCACATACTCGGGGATGAACACGGTGATCACGTCGCGCGGTGACTCGCGACGCACCCGTCGGACGTACTCGATCACCGGTCGGGTGATCTCCCGGTAGGGCGAGGCGATCACCTTCAGCGGGATCGAGATGTCACTCTTCTCCCACTCCGACACCAGCTTCCGGGTGTCACGGTCGTCGACGTTGACGGTGATCGCCTCCAGGGTGTCCGGTCGGGTGGCACGCGCGTACAGGACCGCCCGTTTGGTGGCCAGATGCAGCCCCGACACCAACACCACCGAATGCGTGCGACTGGGCAATACCCCACCCTCGTCGGTGTCGGCCCGCTCCAGTTCGTGCTGCACCGTCGAATAATGGTGGTGGATCGCCTTCATCAGCACGAACAGCGCCACCATCGCGAGGATCGCGATCCATGCGCCCGCGGTGAACTTGGTGATCAGCACCACCACCAGCACGGTGGCGGTCATGATCAGGCCGACGGTGTTGATCACCCGCGACTGCATCATCCGCCGCCGTGCACTCGGGTCGGTCTCGGTGCGCAGCAACCGTGTCCAGTGCCGGACCATGCCGGTCTGGCTGAGGGTGAACGACACGAACACCCCGACGATGTACAGCTGGATCAGGGCGGTGACCTGGGCACCGAACGCGACGACGAAGGCAGTGGCGGCCACGGCGAGGAAGATGATGCCGTTGCTGAACGCCAGCCGGTCGCCACGGGTGTGCAGCTGACGCGGCAGGTAGCGATCCTGGGCGAGCACCGACCCGAGTACCGGGAAACCGTTGAAGGCGGTGTTGGCCGCCAGCACCAGGATCAGGGCGGTGACCGTCGCGACGAAGTAGAAACCGGCCGGGAAGCTCGCGAACACCGCATGCGCGAGTTGAGCGATCATCGCCTTCTGCTGATAGCCCTCGGGCGCACCGATCAGGTCGGTCGCCGGATTCATCACATATTTGGCGCCGATCCGTTCGGCCAGGAACACGATGCCCAGCAGCAGCGTGACGGCGATCGCACCGAGAAGGAACAGCGTGGTGGCGGCGTTGCGCGACTTGGGTTTCTGGAAGGCGGGCACCCCGTTGCTGATCGCCTCCACACCGGTCAGCGCGGCACATCCCGACGAGAACGCCCGCGCGATCAGGAACACGAACGCCAGACCCATCAGGTTGGGATGCTCGGCCCTGATCTCGAATCCGGCGGCCTCCGATCGCACCTCGTCGCCGAACGCGTAGATCTCGAGGAAACCCCAGATCAGCATTCCGAGCACACCGACGATGAAGGCATACGTCGGGATCGCGAGCACCGAGCCGGACTCCTTGAGCCCACGGAGGTTCACCGCCGCGAGCAGCACGATGGCCGCGACGCAGAACCACACCCGGTGCTGTGAGACGAACGGGATCGCCGAGCCGATGTTCTCGGCCGCCGACGAGATCGACACCGCCACGGTCAGCACGTAGTCGACGAGCAGCGCACTGCCGACGGTCAGACCGGCCGTCGGCCCCAGGTTGACCGTGGCGACCTCGTAGTCGCCGCCGCCGGACGGGTAGGCGTGCACGTTCTGCCGGTAACTCGCGACCACCACCGCCATGACCACCGCGACCGCGATCGCCACCCACGGGGTGTACGCCAGCGCCGAGAGCCCGGCAACCGAGAGGACGAGGAAGATCTCCTGCGGTGCGTAGGCCACCGACGACATGGCGTCGGAGGCGAACACGGGCAAGGCGATCCGTTTGGGAAGGAGGGTGTGACCGAGTCGATCACTACGGAACGGCCGTCCCAACAGCAACCGCTTGGTTGCGACGGACACCTTAGACACGGTGGACACCACGCCACACTAAGACCTGCGCCTGCCGATCACCACAGTGACACGTCGACCCGCGCGGCCGCGCCGATCCGGAGGCATCTCGGACAGGGGCGAAACCGTGCCCCGAAGGGTCGTCGAACACGGGCGAACGACACCGCGCGCCGGGACGCCCTATGCGGGGGTAGGTTCTTCACAGCGGCGGTCACCGGACGCCGAGACGACCAGCGGCACGCGCGGTGCCGAGCGGGAGGATGCGACGTTGCGGGTAGTCATCATGGGCTGCGGGCGAGTGGGATCGTCCCTGGCCGCAGCGATGGAACGCCGTGGACACGAGGTGTCGATCATCGACCGCGACCCGTCATCCTTCGCCCGGCTCGGTGACGGGTTCCGCGGCCAGACGATCGTCGGTGTCGGATTCGACCGGGATGTCCTGACCCGCGCCGGGATCGAGCGCGCCGACGCGTTCGCCGCGGTGTCCTCGGGCGACAACTCCAACATCATCGCCGCGCGCGTGGCGCGCGAGACGTTCGACGTGGAACGTGTGGTGGCCCGGATCTACGACGCCAAACGCGCCGAAGTGTATGAGCGACTGGGTATCCCGACCGTCGCGACGGTCCCGTGGACCACCGAGCGGTTCGTGTCCGCGCTCGGTGAGGCATCCACCACCACCGAGTGGCGCGATCCGTCGGGCACACTCGCCATCGCCCAGCTCGAGATCCACGAGTCGTGGATCGGGACCAATGTGGTCAAGTTCCAGGAACTCACCGGTGCACGCATCGCGTTCATCAACCGCGTGGGCCACCCGGTGTTACCGGAGGCGCGGACCGTGCTGCAGCAGGACGACGTGGTGTTCGGGGCCGTGGTCCTCGACAACCTCGCCGAGACCCGCGCACTGGTCTCCGCGCCCCTGAGCAGCGAATAGCGGCCGGACGAGAACGAGGAGAGACAGATGAAGGTCGCCATTGCCGGAGCCGGTGCCGTCGGACGTTCGATCGCCCGAGAGCTCCTGGTCAACAAGCACGAGGTGACACTGTTCGAGCGCAATGCCGGCCACATCGATCCCGACTCGGTACCCGAGGCGCGGTGGATGCTCGCCGACGCGTGTGAACTGTCGAATCTGGAGTCCGCCGGGCTGCAATCGTTCGACGTGATGATCGCCGCCACCGGCGACGACAAGGCCAACCTGGTCGTGAGCCTGCTCGCCAAGACCGAGTTCGCGGTCAACCGGGTGGTGGCCCGGGTCAACGATCCGCGCAACGAGTGGCTGTTCGGTGAGGACTGGGGTGTCGACGTCGCGGTGTCCACACCGCGGCTGCTCGCCTCGCTCGTCGAGGAGGCGGTCTCCGTGGGAGATCTGGTGCGGCTGATGACCTTTCGCCAGGGTCAGGCCAACCTCGTGGAGCTCACCCTGCCACCGAACACACCACTGGCCGGCCGCCCGGTACGCAAACTGGCTCTCCCCCGCGACGTCGCCCTGGTGGCGATCCTGCGCGGTGGCCGGGTGATCGTCCCCGAACGCGACGATCCGATCGAAGGCGGCGACGAACTGGTCTTCATCGCCCCGACGGAGGCCGAGGCCGCGCTGCACGAGTCGATGCAGATCGCGCCTTAGGCGTCACGCCTCAGCGCCGAATCCGATCCGGCACCCCACGACAAACGATGGTTG
>NZ_JBSFRM010000002.1:242861-344838 GCF_053589235.1 Gordonia sp. NPDC003376
CGTTGAGCCGACGAGGAGCGCAGCGACCAGACGAGTCGAAACCTCCGACGCCCGACGACGCGTGGCGACCACTTCGGGGGGTCCTCGCCCTTCGGGCCCAGTCCCGGCTCCACCATCAAAGAACGATGGTTGAGCCGACGAGGAGCGCAGCGACCAGACGAGTCGAAACCTCCGACGCCCGACGACGCGTGGCGACCACTTCGGGGGGTCCTCGCCCTTCGGGCCCGGTCCCGGCTCCACCATCAAAGAACGATGGTTGAGCCGACGAGGAGCGCAGCGACGAGACGAGTCGAAACCTCAGTCGGCCGACATCGAGAGGTGACCCCCGCAATGGCGGTGACGCACAAACAGATCCCCACGCGATCGACATCGGGGATCCGACGATGCCGAGCGACGGCCGGCTGATCGATCACCACGAGGGCGAGCGACGGTCAGTCCTCGCCGCTCTGGAGTTCGTAGTACGGGTTGTAGATCACCTTCATGCCGTCGTGCTCGGCGAGGCGACCTCGAACGGAGATCTTGCGTCCGGGCTCGATCCCGGGAATCCGGTTGCGGCCGAGCCACTTCAGCAGCACCACGTCAGAGCCGTCGAAGAACTCCGCCTTGACGCCGGTCTTGGCGGCGCGCGAGCAGGTCTCCACCGACCTCAGCTCGCCGTGCATCGAGACCTCGTCGCCTCGACAACACTCTGCGGCGCGCTGGGCACCGGTGGCCTGGGACTCGGCTGCGATCTGCTCGGCGTCGACGTTGCCGAGGTCTTCGGTCAACCGTCGCGTCAGCCGCTTGAGATAACCGGTTGTCGGCATCACAAACCTCCGGGGACGAACTTCGATCGGTAGGAACTCGCCTCAGCGTAGACCCACGTTCTCATGGGGTACAACGCGCGGCATGATCTGTTCATGCCCGCAGATGACACGAACATCCCGGACCGTCCAGAGGTGCTGGTCGCGCTCCCCGGAACGGGATCCGACGCCGACTTCGTGCGCCGTGCATTCGGCCCGGCCGCAGCAGATCTCGGCGTCGAACTGATCGGCCTGCAACCCACCGACGACCTGATCGACGGATATCGCCGCCGCCTCACCGACATCGCCGATCGGCGGGGTCGAATCCTGGTCGGCGGGGTGTCCATCGGGGCCGCCGTGGCGGTGGAATGGGCCCTGGCGGCCGACGCAGGGCAGTGCGCGGGCGTGTGGGCGGCTCTACCCGCCTGGAGTGGGCCGGCGACCACCGCGGTCGCCGCGGCCGCCGCACGGGCCACCGCGCAGGCACTGCGCGCCGACGGCCTCGATGCGACCGTCGCGGCGATGGCGCAGGGCAGCCCCCCGTGGCTGGCCGCCGAGCTCGGACGGTCGTGGAGGGCACTGCATCCCGGACTCGTCGTCCAGCTGGAACGGGCCGCGGACCACCACGCTCCCACCCTCACCGAGATCGCCGGGCTCACTGTGCCGTTGGGAATCGTGGCGGCTGCCGACGACGCGCTGCACCCGATCGGCGTGGCGCAGGCGTGGGCCGACGCGGCGGTGCACGCCTCACTCGAGGAGGTGACCCTCACCGCATGGGGTGAGCAGCCGGAGATCCTCGGCCGGGCGTGCGCACGCGCCTGGCAGTCGGTACGTGTGACGACGGCCGGGTGAGCCCAGGGGACTCACCCGGCCGGTCGGGGAACTCAGTTCTTGGAACGCCGCCGTCGGAAGCGTTGCATGGCCGATCCGCTCGACGGCGGGGCCTCGTCGGCATCACCGGCGTCCGGGGCCACGCCCGCAGCGGTGTCGGCCGACTCATCGTCGGAGGTGTCGGCGGCTTCGGTGGCGGCCGCCTCGGATGCGGATGCCTCGGTCACGACCGTGGCCTGCTCGATCTGATCGAGCGCTCCGCCCGGAACCCGATCGCCGGGTGCGACATCGTCGCTCCGGGCATCGTCGCTCCGGGCACCGGCCGGGGCGACGTCGGCGACCTGCTGGGGTCCGGACGCGGCCTGCTCGGCTCCGTCGGCCTCGGGAGTCTCGCCGAACATCTGCTGCTGGGCGGCGGCGACCTGCTCGGCGAGCACCGGCGGCAGCACGATGGGCAGCATCTCTCGCGGCGGCACCGGGTCCTTGCCGCGGCGCACCACCGACTCGGCCAGGACCGCGCGCGCGAGCTGTGCCAGCTGCCCGGCCGACTCGGCCGGGCCACTGGCCACGCAGCGCACCATCCAGCGCGGTCCGTCGACGCCGATGAAGCGGTGGGCGGCTCCGGGTACCTCGGCGAGCACCTCGCGACCCCAGTGGCCGTCCTCGACGCTGGTGGTCGCGCCGTCGTCGCGAAGCGACGAGGCCAGCTCGCGCACCACCTCACGCCACAGGCCGGGCGATCTCGGGGCGGCGAACGCGGTCACCGAGATCCGGCCGACCGGGGTCACCAGGTACACGCCCTCGGGCTGATGGTCCGGGCTCATCTCGACGGTGACCTGACCGCCCTCGACCACCGGCACCAGCACCGATCCGAGGTCCAGGTGCGAATTGGCCAGCTCTTCGGCCGGCGTGTCCAGTGCCTCGATGTCATACGGTCCGAGCGCCTGCCCGACCCGCAACTCCCCGTCCTGTGCCATCAGCTCCGTCTCTCCTCGCCCGACCCGGTCGAACTGCCCGGTCGACCGGTTCGAGGGTAGTCGAGCTCAGCTCGGGCGACGGTCACCGACCCTGCTCACCCGGCCTGCGGATCGCCCAGGATGGCATGTCCCCCGCTCGATCCGTGACCGCCGGTCCCACGACTGGTGTCGTCGAGCTCGTCGACCTCGACGAAGCCTGGCAGTTCGACTCGCTGGACGATGAGCTGGGCGATCCGGTCGCCCCGGCTGATGTGGACGGTCTCGGAGGGATCCAGATTGATCAGGCACACCTTGATCTCGCCGCGGTATCCGGCGTCGATGGTGCCCGGGGCGTTGACGATGGACAATCCGGCACGGGCGGCGAGACCCGAGCGCGGGTGGATCAGGCCGACGGTGCCGAACGGCAGGGCAATCGCGATGCCGGTGCCGACGAGTTGTCGGCGACCGGCGGGGAGTTCGAGATCGATGGTCGAACAGAGGTCGACACCCGCGTCGCCCGGGTGTGCGCGGGTCGGCAACGGGATTCCGGGATCCAGTCGCCGCACGCGGATCGGCAGGAGTTCCGGACTCGTCCCGGCGGGGTCTTCGGTGGAGGAAGGGGTCAGATCAGCGGCCACGCTGGCAGACTACGCTGGTCGTGTGAGTGATCCATCATCGCCGAGCGGCCCCTCGTCCCCCACCGGCCCCTCATCTTCCACCGGCACCGACCGCTTCAGCGAGCGTCTGTACGTGCCCTGGTGGTGGTGGCTGGCCGCACTGGTCGTGACCGGCGTCGTCGGCTACGAGATCTCGTTGTCGGCGCACCGCTCCGCGTGGGGCTACTTCGGGTACGTGGGTGCTGCGGTGCTGTGTGCCCTGGTGTTGTGGTCGATGAGCCGGACGCAGGTGACGGTGACCGCCGACCGCGAGTTGCATGCCGCCAAGGCCCAGCTGCCGCGCGCGGTGATCGGCCGTGCGGCCACGATCCCGGCGACGGCCAAGAGTGCCGCGCTCGGACGTCAGCTCGACCCCGCGGCATTCCTGGTGCACCGCGCGTGGGTCAAGACGATGGTGTTGCTGGTGCTCGACGATCCGGACGATCCGACACCGTATTGGCTGGTGTCGACGCGGCGTCCGGCCGAGCTCTTGAAAGCCCTCGGAGTGCCCGATGCGGCCGAGGCTGTGACCGCACCGGACGAGGGGACTGCACCCGGAGATCGGGATGGGCGGCCCGGGTCCGACTAGGACCGGGTCGGCCCGAGGGCTCAGGCGCAGTCGACACAGATCATCTCGGAACCGCTCTCACGGGCGAGACGGCTGCGGTGATAGACGAGGAAGCAGCTGCTGCAGGTGAACTCGTCGGCCTGCTTCGGGACGACCCGAACCGAGAGCTCCTCGCCGGACAGATCGGCCCCGGGGAGTTCGAAGGACTCCGCGGTATCGGTTTCGTCGACGTCGACAGCCGCCGACTGCGCCTCACTGCGACGGGCCTTCAGCTCCTCGAGCGAGTCCTCATTCAGATCCTCGGACTCCGTGCGACGTGGCGCATCGTAATCAGTAGCCATTGTGTGCCTTACCTGGTTGAAGGAGAGCGCCGCGGGTTCGGGCTCGTGACCTGCGAACCGTGGAGCGCGAAGTCGCCGGGATTGTCTTGCCGGCGTCCCTACAACGTCATGACCGGTGCGATTCGTTACCCGCCACCCGCCGTACTGTTGTGATCTTGATCACATTGTATTGCCATGACCTCCAACAGTTCCGGGAGGGCGGGCGCCCGAAGCATAGAAGAGAGCAGACCTCAAGTCAACATGCACTCCGTCGGGGCGTCCGGCGGCGTGTCGACGCCCTCACCCTCTACAGTGGGCGCGTGGTATCGCAGATCACGACCGGCTACCCGACCGATCACAACGGTCACCCGTTCCGGCGCCGCAGTTTCCGTCCCGCGATCATCCTGCTGGCGGTGCTGGTGGTACTCGCGGTCATCGTGTGGGGGGTGGCACTGTCGAACTCCGAGGCCTCCGCGACGCCCACCGACTGCAACCAGCCCACCCCGGCCACCCCGACGGCCACCGGCGCCTCCGGGACCCCGACAGCTGCTCCGTCGAGCGCCGCGGCCCCGACGGTGACCGTCGCCAATCGCGACGAGATGCTGGCCGTGGCACCGGCCACGCTCGCCACCTTCCAGGTCCGGGTGCTCAACGCCTCCACCACCCGCGGTGCCGCCCGCTCGGCCTCCGATGACCTCACCCACCTCGGCTTCACCCCGGCCACCGATTCCGCCTTCGGCGACGACCCGGTGTACCCGAACCGCGACCTCAACTGTGTCGCCCAGATCCGGTTCGGCCCGGCCGGCAAGGCGGCAGCGGCAGCGGTGTGGCTGGCCATCCCCTGTGCGCAGCTCGTCGACGACGGCCGCCGCGACACCACCGTCGACGTCGCCCTCGGCGAGCACTACCGCGCACAGGAGCAGTCGCAGGATGCGCAGGCAGCCCTCGAGGCGCTGCGTTCCGCCGACCCCAAGAGCGACAAGAATGCCGTCGACCCGGGCCTCGTCAGCGCGGTGCACTCACAGAAGTGCTGATCGTGGCCGGGGTCGGCGTGCGCCGGGCCCGGACGGCCGGTCTCGGCCCCCACCCGGTCGATGGGCCCATCCGCCGGCCCATCCGCGGACCCGTCGGTGGCTTTCACCCCGGGCGTGGCCCGGGGTGGACGGCCACCGACCCCTGACGGCCGCGGCACCTGAGATGGCACCGGCACCCGGGACGGCAGTGGAATCCGGAATGGCAGTGGAATCCGGCGTGGGGCGGTGTCACTCGGCGGTGAGACAGACCCGCGCGCCGATCTCGTCGAGCAGTGCGAGGAACTCCTCGGCCACCCCGCCGGCCACGGCGATGGTGGGATGTCCGTCGGCCGCACGGGAATCCGGCGGCGGCAGGAGCACCGTCGCGCCGGCCTCGGCCGCGATCAGACCGCCGGCCGCCCAGTCCCAGGGACTCAGCCCGTGTTCGATGTGCGCGTCGACCGCGCCGCTGGCCACCATGCACAGGTCCAGGGCAGCGGCACCGATCCGCCGCAGGTCACGGACCCGCGGCAGCATCTGGGCCACCAGACGTCCCTGCGCCCGCCTGCGGTGCGCGTCGTATCCGAAGCCGGTGGCCACCAGCGCCATCTCGACCTGATCGATGTCGTTGCACCGCAACCGGTGCCATGGATCGCCCGGTCCCTGCTGGAACGCTCCGCCCCCCAGCGTCGCGGCGTAGGTGACCCGTCGGGCGACGTCGACGACCGCACCGGCCACCGACTGCCCGTCGATCTGCGCGGCCACCGACACCGCATAGGCCGGGATGCCGTACATGAAGTTCACCGTGCCGTCGATCGGGTCGACCACCCAGCGGACCCCGGACGGCACGGCGACACTGCCGCCCTCCTCCTCACCGAGGATCTCGTCGTCGGGGCGGTGGCGCCGCAGCAGGGTCCGGATCAGTTCCTCGGTCTCGGTGTCGGCAAGGGTCACCGGGTCGGTCGGGGTCGATTTGGTCGCGACCGCCTCGCTCTGCTCGTGGGCACCACCTTCTCCGGCGATGCCGAACAGCTCCGGCCGTCGTGTCCGCACGTGCGCCGCGGCGGCCTCGGCGACGGTGACGGCCACCTCCCCGAGCTCGGCAGCGCGTTCCCGGTCGGTCTGGCTCATCTGTTCCTGCACCCGTCCATGTCAACACATCCGGCCGCCACGCGCGGCGGCGGGCACATGCCTACCGCCGACCGCGGACCGCGAGCGCCCACCCCGGGGGGACATGTCGAGTTCGCCGGGAACCGCGCGCACCGCGCCCGCCCTGGATAGCCTGGTACACCGAGACTTCCGACAACGACAGTCATCATCCGAGAGGATCTCCCATGACCGAACCCGCCGCATCCGACTCGCCCTCCCCCGCAACACATCTGAGCTTCGGAGTGGACGTCGGGGGCTCCGGCATCAAGGGCGGCGTCGTCGACCTCGACACCGGTGAGCTGGTCGGCGACCGGTTCAAGGTACTCACCCCGCAACCGGCCACCCCCGACGCGGTGGCCGGCGGGGTCGCCGAGGTGGTCGCCCACTTCGGCTGGGCCGGTCCGGTCGGTATCACCCTTCCCGGTGTGGTCACCGACGGCGTGATGCGCACGGCGGCCAATATCGACAAGGCCTGGATCGGTACGGACGTCTCGGAACTGTTCGGCACGGCACTCGGCGGCCGTCAGGTCTCGGTGCTCAACGACGCCGACGCGGCCGGGCTCGCCGAGGTCGCCTTCGGGGCCGGCAAGGGCGTCGACGGGGTGGTGATGCTGCTCACCTTCGGCACCGGCATCGGTTCGGCCCTGCTGGTCGACGGCAAGCTGGTGCCGAACACCGAACTCGGTCACCTGCTGGTCGGCAAGAAGGAGGCCGAGCACATCGCATCGTCACGCGTGAAGGAGGTCAAGGAGTGGTCCTACGAGAAGTGGACCGAGAAGGTCTCCGAGGTCCTGGGCACCTACGAGGCACTGTTCTGGCCGAGACTGTTCATCGCCGGCGGCGGCATCAGCCGTAAGGCAGACAAATGGATTCCGTTCCTGACCAATAGCACCCCCGTCGTGCCGGCCACCCTGCGCAACACCGCCGGGATCGTCGGCGCCGCGATGGCTGTCGAACAAGGCCTGAGAGCCTGATCAGAACAGCGACGCGACCCCATTGACCTGGCCTTTGTCACATGAACGGGGGTGGTGTCGTTACAATGGAACGCACCGGTGCCCATTGTGCCGGACCAAGCCCTGATCCGCGACGGCTCACGCTGCCGCGACGGTTGTGAGATTCATCCCGAAAGGTTGTACGTGGCAGCCACCCAAACCCGTCAGGAGGGCGCCGAGGTAGACGACTCGACCTCGACGACGACCACCCCGGCGCAGAAGGCACCCGCGAAGAAGGCCGCCAAGAAAGCGGCGGCCAAGAAGGCACCCCGTAAGGCTGCCGCCAAGAAGGCACCCGCCAAGCGGACCGCCAAGAAGGCTGCGGCCAAGAAGGCCACCTCGCCCAAGTCCGGCGAGGGAGCCGACGACGCCGATCTCGAGGCCACCTCGATCGACGACATCGACGGTCCCGACGCCGACCTCGACGACGACGTGGAGATCGACGATCTCGACGTCGACGACGAGGACGACGACGCCGAGGATTCCGCCGACGACGAGGAGGACGAGGGCGAAGAGACCTCGACCCCCGCGACCCCCGCTGCCGCGAAGAAGCCCGCCGCCGCGTCCGTGGACAAGAAGCCCAAGGACGACGCCAAGTCGTCCGGCGACTTCGTCTGGGACGAGGAGGAATCCGAGGCCCTGCGGCAGGCCCGCAAGGACGCCGAGCTCACCGCTTCGGCCGACTCGGTGCGCGCCTACCTCAAGCAGATCGGCAAGGTCGCACTGCTCAACGCGGAGGAGGAGGTCGAGCTCGCCAAGCGGATCGAGGCCGGCCTGTTCGCCACTGAGCGACTGCGTCGCATCCTGGAGTCCGGTGAGAAGATCACCACCACCCAGAAGCGTGACCTGAACTGGATCTCGCGTGACGGCAATCGCGCGAAGAACCACCTGCTCGAGGCCAACCTCCGTCTGGTGGTGTCCCTGGCCAAGCGTTACACCGGTCGCGGCATGGCGTTCCTGGACCTCATCCAGGAAGGCAACCTCGGTCTGATCCGTGCGGTCGAGAAGTTCGACTACACCAAGGGCTACAAGTTCTCCACCTACGCGACGTGGTGGATCCGCCAGGCCATCACCCGCGCCATGGCCGACCAGGCCCGCACCATCCGTATCCCGGTGCACATGGTCGAGGTGATCAACAAGCTCGGCCGTATCCAGCGCGAACTGCTCCAGGACCTCGGCCGCGAGCCGACCCCGGAAGAGCTCGCCAAGGAGATGGACATCACGCCCGAGAAGGTGCTGGAGATCCAGCAGTACGCGCGTGAGCCGATCTCCCTGGACCAGACCATCGGCGACGAAGGCGACAGCCAGCTCGGTGACTTCATCGAGGATTCCGAGGCGGTCGTCGCGGTCGACGCGGTGAGTTTCACGCTGCTGCAGGATCAGCTGCAGTCGGTCCTCGAGACGCTCTCCGAGCGTGAGGCCGGTGTGGTGCGTCTGCGCTTCGGTCTCACCGACGGCCAGCCGCGCACACTCGACGAGATCGGTCAGGTCTACGGTGTCACCCGTGAGCGCATCCGCCAGATCGAGTCCAAGACGATGTCGAAGCTGCGCCACCCGTCGCGCTCCCAGGTTCTCCGCGACTACCTGGACTAGTTCTCACACGGTTTCTGTGATGACCGTCTCGCCGCCGGTTACATGCCCTGTCGGGCGTGTTTCCGGCGGCGGCTCTGTTGTAACGGGTGAGTGACGACACAACTCGCGGCGCGTCGGAACAATACGAACCGCCCGAACGTCTGACACAGTGAGGTTGACGCATCGCCCGGATGTGTCGGCTCTGAAGGAATGGCGCCCGAGCGCCGGACCGGGACGGAGGAAACAATGCCAGACATCGCGACCACTACCCCGATCTCCATGCCGCTGACCGCATCTGACCGTTGCGATCGCTGCGGCGCGGCGGCAAGGGTGCGTGCCGTGCTCCCCAAGGGCGGCGAACTCCTCTTCTGCCGGCACCACTTCAACGAGCACGAGGCGCGGCTGGTCGAGATGAGCGCCACGGTGCTCGACGACTCTGCCACCGAACTCGTGTGACCATCACGAACTGACCCTCTCACCAGCGAAAGACCCGGCGGATGAACCCGCCGGGTCTTTCGCTTGTTTTCGGGTTCGCCCGTTCGGGAGCCGCTTCCCGGTGCCCGTCTCAGCGCCACTCGCGGAGCGCCTGGATGCGCTCGCGCAGCTGGTCGGCCGATGCCAGGGCCGTCGGCGGACCGCCGAGACGGCTGCGCAGCTCACTGTGTACCACCCCGTGCGGTTTGCCGGTCCGGTGATGATGCATGGCGACCAGCGTGTTGAGTTCCTTGCGCAAGGCGTGCAGGTTCTCGCCGGCCGCCCGCGGCTGCGCCTCGGCCCTGGGTTCCGGTGTGGGATCGGCGGAGCGTCGCGCGACCTGGTCTTCCTGCCGCTGCCGCAGCAGCTGTTTGACCTGGTCGGCGTCGAGCAGGCCGGGCAGGCCCAGATAATCTGCCTCCTCGTCGCTGCCGGTGAAGGTGGCCGTGCCGAACGACGACCCGTCGAAGATGACCTGGTCGAGTTCGGCGTCGGCGTGCAGCGACTGGAAACTCTTCTCCTCCTCGCCGGGCTCGTCCTTCTGCTTGTTGGCATCGGCGATCAGGGCGTCGTCGAGTCCGTCGCTCTCGCGATGCGGCTTGCCGAGCACATGGTCGCGTTCTGCCTCCATCTGGCTGGCCAGGTCGAGGAGTACCGGCACCGACGGCAGGAACACGCTGGCGGTCTCACCCGGTCGGCGCGACCGCACGAACCGGCCGATGGCCTGCGCGAAGAACAGCGGCGTGGACGAGCTGGTGGCATAGACGCCGACGGCCAGGCGTGGCACGTCGACACCCTCGGACACCATGCGGACCGCCACCATCCATTCGTCGTCGGAGGCGGAGAACTCGGCGATCCTCGACGACGCCTTCGGGTCGTCGGAGAGCACCACGGTGGGCGCCTTCCCGGAGATCGAGGTGATCAACTCGGCGTAGTCGCGGGCGACGGTCTGGTCGGTGGCGATCACCAGGGCGCCCGCATCGGGCATGCCGCCGGCGCGCAGCTGCCGCAGCCGGGTGTGGGCGGCCTGCAGCACCGACGGAATCCAGTCGCCGTGCGGATCCAGGGCGGTGCGCCAGGCACGGCTGGTGTGTTCCGCCGACAGCGGCTCGCCGAGCCGCGCGGTGAACTCCTCCCCCGCGCTGTTACGCCAGCTCGCCTGGCCCGAGTACGCCAGGAACACCACCGGCCGGACCACGCCGTCGCGCAGCGCATCGGCATAGCCGTAGGTGTGGTCGGCGCGGGAGCGCATCGCCCCGCCCGGTTCGGGTTCGTAGGTGACGAACGGGATGGGCGAGTCGTCGGAGCGGAAGGGTGTACCGGTGAGCGCCAGGCGGCGCTCGGCGTCGTCGAAGGCCTCCCGGATCGCATCACCCCAAGACCTCGCGTCGCCGCCGTGGTGGATCTCGTCGAGGATCACCAGAGTGCGGCGACGTTCGGTGCGCACACGGTGCCGGGTGGGGTGCGCGGCGACCTGGGCGTAGGTCAGGGCCACCCCGTGGAAGTCGGTGCTCGTCTGGCCGGTGGAGTTGCGGAAGTTGGCGTCGAGTTGGATGCCGACGCGCGCGGCGGCCTCGGCCCACTGATGTTTGAGGTGTTCGGTCGGGGCGACCACCGCGATCTGTTCGACGGTGCGGTCGTCGAGCAGTTCACGCGCCACGCGCAGGCCGAAGGTGGTCTTACCTGCACCCGGGGTCGCCACCGCGAGGAAATCCTTGGGAGCGGTCGCGAGGTACCGGGTCAGGGCGCGCCGCTGCCAGGCGCGGAGCGGCGGACCTGCGGTGGCAGCAGAGACGACGTCTTCGGCAGAGGTCACTGGGGTACTGACTCCGTGTTCGCGTGAGAGGAGGCTGGTCACGCCGCGGGGCGAGAACGAGGTCGCGGCGCGGGGACGCCCGGTGCAGCGCATCGAGCCTCGATCATGCTACCGATCCGCACCGACGACGGTGTCGCCGACACATGCGGTTCGGGACACACCGCCATGACACACCAGGTGACGGGGTGTCGCGCCGACGTCGGCGACGATCAGGGATGCTGTACCCATAAGCACTCCACGCCGTAACCCGGTACCACTGCCGCCCGACGACCATCGGTCGTCGGGGGCTGCTTCGGTGTCCGACGACGCAGTGACCGATGCCCTCCCGTCCGGCAGATCCGTCCCCGGGCCGCGCTGTACCGGGGAGAAGCCGCCGGGGCACCGCCCGTCGGGGACATCACCGTCGGGCACATCGTCAGGGGATCGTCGGTCGGGACCGAATGACCAACCGCTGCCGGTCTGGCGTAACCTTCATCGCCTGCTGTGGCGCACCATCGTGAAGTCGTGGGACGACGGCATCGTCGGCTGGGCCGCCCAGGCCGCGTTCTGGCAGGCGCTCTCGTTGCCGCCGCTCCTGCTGGGGGTGTTGGGCTCGGTCGGCTACCTCGCCGGCTGGTTCGGCCCCGACACGGTCACGGTCATCTCCGACCGGATCATCTCCTTCGCCGACCGCACCTTCTCCGCGAGCGTCGTCGACGATCTGATCAAGCCGACCGTCGACAACGTGCTCGGCCGCGGCCGGGTGGGCGTCATCTCCGTCGGTTTCCTGCTGTCCCTGTGGGCCGGGTCGTCGGCGGTGTCGTGTTTCGTCGCCTCGATCGTCCGGGCCCACGACCAGCATGAGGTGCGCAACCCGGTGTGGCAGCGGATCTTCGCGCTGCTGCTCTACGTGGTGTTCCTGGCGGTTGCGGTCCCGCTACTGCCCTTGGTGGCGCTGGGGCCGGATTACCTGCGCAAGATCGTGCCGGACTCGTGGGATCCGATCGTCAGTCAGCTCATCGCGTTCGGCTACTTCCCGTTCGTCACGGTGTTGATGCTGCTGGTGCTGACGACGCTCTACCACCTCGCGCTGCCCAACCCGCTGCCGTGGCACCGACTGGTGGGTGGGGCGATCGTGGCGGGGGTGTTCTTCTGGATCGCCAGCTACATCCTGCGCATCTATCTGGCGCAGATCGTGCGGGCGGGCTACTCCTACGGCGCGCTCGCGACGCCGATCGCGTTCCTGCTGTTCGCGTTCTTCCTCGGCTTCGCGATCGTGATCGGCGCCGAGTTCAACGCCGCACTGCAGTCGATGTGGCCGGCCAAGCCGACGATGACGGTGCAGGTGCGCGAGTGGGTGTCCACCCAGACAGCCGAGGTCACCGAGCAGCTCAAGACACTGCCCGAACGCCTGTCCAGCGGTCCGATCAGCCGGCGTCGGCGGGCCGACGGTGAGCACGACGCCGACGACCCGACCGAGCACCGAGCGGACTGAGCGCGCTACTCCTTACGCATGCGGTTGTAGATCTTCTTGCACTTCGGGCACACCGGCGAGCCGGGCTTGGCGGCACGGGTCACCGGAAAGGTCTCTCCGCAGAGGGCGACGACATGGCTGCCCATGACGGCGCTCTCGGCGATCTTGTCCTTCTTGACGTAGTGGAAGAACTTGGGCCGATCGTCGTCGGAATGGTCGGTCGCGTCGGCGTCCGGCCGCTCGTCGGTCTTGGTGTCGGACCACTCGTCGAGGTCGGGCCGCTCGATGGTTTCGGTAGACATGTCACCATTGTGCGTCACCACACCGGCGTCCGACGACCCCGTCGCCCCGCCTGTGCTTTCGGCGTCCAGAAGTGGGACAGTGGAGATATGGGTGAACAGGATTCTCCGACCGGCCGGTCCACACGGGATCACGGCGGGTCCGACGCCTTCCTGATCACCGGCGCTCCCCAGCCCTATGACGAACAGCATCGTGCACGGGTTCGGAAGTACCTGATCCTGATGGCGTTCCGGGTGCCTGCCCTGATCATCGCCGGCATCGTCTACAGCTCGACCGGCTCGGGGTTGCTCGCATTGGCGATCATCGCCGCGTCGATTCCCCTGCCGTGGATCGCCGTGCTCATCGCCAACGACCGCCCACCGCGCAAACGCGGCGAGCATCCCAGCTACATGCACGGCCCGGAGCACGACGTGCTGGGTCCGGCGTCGCTCAGCGCGACCTTCCGGGTCATCGACGCGAACGCCACCTACTCCAACGGCACCACCCCCGGATCGGCCGGCACCGACTCGGCCGACACCGAAACCGCGGATACCGAGTGGACACACACCGGAGCCGGAGATACGGACTCGGCGCGGCCCGATTCCACCGGTACCGACCCGGCCGACACCGAACCGGGTGGTACGGCAGGCTTCTCGAGCGACACGGAGTCGGCCACGCCGACCTCCCCCGCCGCAGACGCCCGGACCCACGAATCGCGCACCGTCGATTCGCACACCGTCGAGGGCTCCGGCGGGGCCTGAGCGCCGCAGTTGCACCCGCGGGATCATCTCAGGAACTTCTCAGACGATCTTCTCGGCCGGTGCGGGATATCCACAGGCCACAGGCTTTCTGCACGGTTCCCGCGCTCGGGAACCACCGGGAACTTTCCCACCCTGACCCACGTTGGACGAAGTGAACGCACTCAAGTCAGGAGGCCGAATGTCACGCTCCACCGTTACTCGCTCCACGCCCTCGTCCACCACCACGGCCGACGAGTCCGCAACTTCGGCCCGCCCCGCCATGACCGAGCAAGACCTGGACGCGCAGTCCCCTGCCGCCGATCTCGTCCGCGTCTACCTCAACGGAATCGGCCGTACCGCACTGCTGAACGCCGAGCAGGAGGTCGAACTCGCCAAGCAGATCGAGGCCGGGCTCTACGCCAAGCATGTCCTGGAGAACCGCAAGCGTCTCTCGGCCGTCAAGAAGCGCGACCTGGCGGTCGTCATCCGCGAGGGTGAGGCCGCCCGGTCGCATCTGCTCGAGGCGAACCTCCGCCTGGTGGTGTCTCTCGCGAAGCGGTACACCGGCCGCGGCATGCCGCTGCTCGACCTGATCCAGGAAGGCAACCTCGGGCTGATCCGGGCAATGGAGAAGTTCGACTACGCCAAGGGCTTCAAGTTCTCGACGTACGCCACCTGGTGGATTCGTCAGGCCATCACCCGCGGTATGGCAGATCAGAGCCGCACCATCCGGCTGCCCGTCCACCTGGTCGAGCAGGTGAACAAGATCGCCCGGATCAAGCGCGAACTGCACCAGCAACTCGGCCGTGAGGCCACCGACGACGAGCTGGCCGCCGAGACCGGAATCCCGGCGGAGAAGATCGCCGATCTGCTCGACCACAGCCGCGACCCGGTGAGCCTCGACATGCCTGTCGGCAGCGACGAGGAGGCCCCGCTCGGTGACTTCATCGAGGACGCCGAGGCCACCTCCGCCGAGAACGCGGTGATCGCCGGTCTGCTGCACTCCGACGTGCGGGCGGTCCTGGCCACCCTCGACGAGCGGGAGCAGCAGGTGATCCGGATGCGCTACGGACTCGACGACGGCCAGCCACGGACCCTCGACCAGATCGGCCGGCTGTTCGGACTCTCGCGTGAGCGGGTCCGCCAGATCGAGCGCGAGGTGATGGGCAAGCTGCGGCAGGGAGATCGCGCCGAGCGCCTCCGCGCATACGCCAGCTGACCTGCACATTCCCGTCGACCCACCGACCCCGTCAGCGTTCCGACGCCGACGGGGTCGGTGCTGTGTCCGGGAGGTTGACCGACTGCCCACAAGTACGGCGGTGCGCCTCGGGTGGGTGACCGCCTCCGAAGGTGATCGCCGAAACCGTGATGTCACCGGATTTCGACGGCCGGTCGGCGTCGCTCCGCGACGACGTCCTGCTCAATCAGCGTCGAGGAACCGAGCGCATTCCGTCGCGGGACGAGACACAGGCTTCGCCGATCGAGCCGACGAGGAACACACCGTCGAGACACAGGCTTCGCCGATCGAGCCGACGAGGAACACACCGTCGAGACGCAGGCTTCGCCGATCGAGCCGACGAGGAACACACCGTCGAGACACAGGCTTCGCCGATCGAGCCGACGAGGAGCGCAGCGACGAGACGAGTCGAAATCTCCGCCACCAGACCTCGCGACGCCACCAACCCCGAAGCCATCAACTCCGAAGCCATCAACTCCGAAGCCATCAACTCCGCGGTGCCACCCACACACCCATCGCACCGGATTTCGACGGCCGGTCGGCGTCGCTCCGCGACGACGTCCTGCTCAATCAGCGTTGAGGAACCGAGCGCATTCCGTCGCGGGACGAGACACAGGTTTCGCCGATCGAGCCGACGAGGAACACACCGTCGAGACGCAGGCTTCGCCGATTGAGCCGACGAGGAGCGCAGCGACGAGACGAGTCGAAATCTCCGCCACCAGACCTCGCGACGCCACCAACTCCGAAGCCATCAACTCAGAAGCCACCAACTCTGCGGTGTCACCCACACGCCCATCGCACCGGATTTCGACGGCCGATCGGCGCCGGTCAGGGTCGGCCCACCGAGCGCGATCCGTCGCTGATCACCGAATCCCCGACACGATCAGGCGAGTCGTCGCGGTCCGCTGTCCGCCTTGTCGGGCACCGGGCCGATACGGATCTGGGCGTGCAGCACCGCGGCGGTATCGGTGGACACCAGGATCGGGTCGAGATGTACCTCACGGATCTCGGGGATGTCGTCGACGAGTGCCGAGATGCGTCGCAGCAAGTCGACCAACGCGTCCTTGTCGGCGGGATGCTCGCCCCGGTACCCGTCGAGCAGCGGAGCCGACCGCGGTGCGGTGACGAGGTCTGCGGCGTCGCGATCGGAGAGCGGGATGGCCCGGAAGGCGCGGTCGCCGAGCAGGTCGAAGGTGCTCCCCGACAACCCGAACGAGATTATCGGCCCGAAGGACGTGTCGTCGCGCATGGTGATCACGGTGCCGATCCCCTTCGGCGCCATCTTCTGCACGTGCAACACCGGGTCGCCGGTCAGCTCGATGAGCTCGGCGAACGCACCGACCACCGCGGTCGGGTCGGGCAGGTCGAGGCGCGCGCCCTCTCGGTCGATGCGGCCACGCCAGCCCGCCGAGGTGGCCTTGACCGCCACCGGAAACCCCAGTTCGCGGGCGGCCGCCGATGCCTCGTGCAGGGTGCGGACCTCACGGAAGGGAACGATCTCGATGCCGTACCACGCCAGCAGCCGAGCCGCCTCGAGGTGCCCGAGCACCTTGCCGGGCTCGTCGGTCTCGACGACGTCCTGCAGGTCGGCCATCTTCTCCCGCACGAACATCCGGGCCGCCTCGGGGTCGAGGCCGGCCGGTCGGACCACACCGGACTCGGGCTGCTCACGCCAGCGCGCATACGCCCACGAGTGTGCCAGGGCAGCCGCGGCGCGTTCAGGACTCGAATACGACGGGATCGAGCCGCGTTCGGGCAGCCCGTTGGGGCCGGGTCGCATCAGGCCCGGCGGGATGCCCTCGACGGCGAGGAAGGTACTGACGATCGGTTTGGGGCCGTCGGCGTCGGGGGTGTTGGCCGCGGCCATCAACGCCCGTGCATGCCAGTCGGCGTCCACCGCGACCGGCGGCACGAACACCACGATGATGGCGTCGACCTCGGGCGATGCCATCGCCGCGGCAACCGCGGACTCGAACTCCTCCTCCGAGGCACCCGCGCCGAGATCGACGGTGTCGATCACCTCGAGCCCGCGGCTGCGGGCGGTGTCGGCGGCGATGCTGCCGATCACCGACGAGTTCCCGATGATCCGGGTTCGCGGGCCGCGCGGCAGCGGCTGGTAGGCGAAGATCGTCGCGCAGTCGAACAGCTCGGAGATGGTGTCCACCTGGATGACGCCGGCCTGTTCGAGCACCATCTGCGCGATCCGGTCGTCGAGGGTGGCAGCCGCCGATCGGGCCGCGCGGGCCGGGCTGAGTGCTCCCCGCCCGGACTTCACCGCGACGATCGGCTTGGACCGCGACACCCGCTGCGCGATCCGGGAGAACTTTCGCGGGTTACCGAAACTCTCCAGGTACAGCAGGATGACGTCGGTGGCGGTGTCGGTGTCCCAATACTGCAGCAGGTCGTTACCGGAGACGTCGGCGCGGTTGCCTGCGGAGACGAAGGTCGACAGGCCGATCTGACGGCGTGCCGCGGTGTCGAGGATCGCGATCCCGAGGGCGCCGGACTGGCAGAAGAAGCCGACGCGGCCGGCGGCCGGGATGCGGGGCGCCAGGGTCGCGTTGAGTGCGGTCTCGGGGTCGTTGTTCGCGACGCCGAGCGCGTTGGGTCCGACCAGCCGCATGCCGTGGGCCCGAACCTGTTCGAGCAGTCGGCGTTCGCTGGCCAGGCCGGCCTCGCTGCTCTCACCGAAACCGGCGGAGACGATCACCAGGGTGCGCACCCCCTTCACCAGGCAGTCGTCGAGGACGGCGTCGACCATCGGAGCGGGCACGGCGACCACTGCCAGGTCGACCGGGTCGGGGATGTCGCGAACGGTCTCGTAGGCACGGATACCCCGCACCGACGGCGGACGTTCCCGCGTCTGCCGCCGCGGGTTCCCGTGCACTGCGACGTGACGGGCCGGCGGGTGGGCGGCCGAAGTGGCGTCATCGGCCCCCTCGGCGGGATGCGCGGGTCCGTTGACCGGGAAGACCGGCCCGGCGAAACCACCGGCGAGGATGTTGGCCAGCAGTGCATTGCCGACCTTTTTCGGGTCGCGGGAGGCACCGATCACGGCCACCGATGTCGGCCGCAGGAGGTTGGCGACGCTCCGCGCCTCGGAGGCGCGCTCGCGGGCGTTGCGCACCGACAGCAACGCCTCGGTGGGGTCGATCAGGAACTCCACGTGCACGGTGGCGCCGTCGAAGGCCCGAGAGATCTGGTAGCCGGCGTCACGGAACACCGCCACCATGTTGGGGTTCTCGCTGAGCACCTCCGCCTCGAACCGGGTGAACCCGTTCTCGGCGGCCGCGCCGGCGAGATGTTCCAAGAGGATCGGCCCCAGCCCGCGACCCTGGTGGTCGTCGGCGACGACGAAGGCCACCTCCGCCGACTCGGGCTTGCCGTCCATCGCGAGGCCCTCGTAGATACCGATCGCGATGATCTCGCCGCCGAGCACCGCCACCAGCGCGACCCGCTGGTTGTGGTCGACGGTGGTCATCCGCACCACCTCGCGGGGCGGCAGGGTCGGGGTGGGCCCGAAGTACCGCATGTAGCGGGTCCGCTCGCTGAGTCCGGCGTGGAACCGCACCACCCGGTCGGCGTCGTCGGGCACGATCGGGCGCAGATGGACGACACCACCGTCGGAGGCCAGCACGTCGGCGATCCAGTGCCGCGGGTAGTCCCAGGGACCGCGGGGGGTCGCCTCGTCCGTACCGGCGGTCGGGGGTGCCTGCTGGTCAGTCACGGGGGTCCTCCGGGTCGAGTCCGTGTAGGGGAAGAACGGCCTTGCGCGTAGCCATGATCGCACGGTCGGTCTGCCGCAGGGCCGACTCGCTGACCCCGTCCGGCGGTTGCTGGCCCGTATCACCGTCCCAGGCCGGGAAATTCACGTCCGCGCCAGTGTCCCCCATCACCGTCTCCGGTGGCCGAGCATAGTCCGTGTGCACCAGCGTGGCGATCTGTTCGGCTGTGGCACACCAGGTTTCGTCAATCTGCGTGGTGACGTCGACATCCTTGTCGAGGACCACGCCGATCATGTGTGACCAGGATCGCGGTACGACGTTCACCACGCCGTAGCCACCACCACCGACGACGATCCACCTTCCCTCGCAGTATTTCTCGGCGAGCTCGCGCATGGCGATCATCGCCTCGCGCTGCCCGTCGACGGTCAGCGACAGGTCGGTCAACGGGTCGGCGCGGTGGGAGTCGGCACCGCACTGACTGATCAGGATCTGCGGTCGGAACGCTGCGATCACCGACGGCACCACCGCATGGAATCCGCGCAGCCACAACCGGTCCGACGTGTCCGGCATGAACGGCAGGTTGACCGCGGTGCCCTGGGCGTCGCCGTCGCCGACCTCGGTGGGCCAGCCCGTACCGGGCCAGAGGGTGGCCGGATGCTGGTGCAGCGACACGGTCAGCACCCGCGGGTCGGCGGCGAACTCCACCTGCACGCCGTCGCCGTGGTGGGCGTCGATGTCGACGTAGGCGATGCGGTCGTAGCCCTGCTCGAGCAGCCAGCGGATGGCCACCGCACAGTCGTTGTAGATGCAGAACCCGGCGGCGCGCGCCTTCATCGCGTGATGCATGCCACCGCCGATGTTCACCGCCCGCCGCACCGAGCCGGAGTGCACCGCCTGCGCCGCGGCGAGGGTGCCACCGACGAGCAACCGTGCCGCCTCGTGCATGCCGTCGAACACCGGGTTGTCACTGTCACCGAGGCCGAACAGCCGCTCGAGCAACGGCCCCGACAGCGAGGCCGTACCCGACCCGACGGCGCGCACCGCGTCGATGTAGTCACGCGAGTGCACGACGGTGAGCGCGTCGTCATCGATCTGCAGGGGCGGGGTGAGATCGACGTCGTCGAGGATGCCCAGGCTCTGCGCCAGGGTCATCGTCAGCGCGAGCCGCACCGGGTTCATCGGGTGCGAATGCGCCCACCGATAGGACAGAAAGTCCTCACTCCAGATCACTGCCGCGTTCATCGAGGACCCTCCTGGCTCACCACCCCTTCAGGCTAGTGGGTGATGAGAGCCAGGTGCTCACTTCGGGTTGCGGGCGAGTTCCATCACAGGCACCACCCGATCGGGTGGTGTGTCACTGACACGGTGCCGCCGACGGATGCTCAGGACGGCCGGAACCGCAGGGTAACCTGGATGACGACGAAGGGACTGCGCACAGTGAACGATCTCGTTGACACCACTGAGATGTACCTCCGGACCATCTACGACCTCGAAGAGGAAGGCATCGTGCCGCTTCGGGCACGCATCGCCGAGAGGCTGGAGCAGAGCGGACCGACCGTGTCCCAGACGGTCGCCCGCATGGAGCGTGACGGGCTGTTGCGGGTGGCGGGCGACCGGCACCTCGAACTCACCGACAAGGGTCGCAACCTCGCGATCGCGGTGATGCGCAAGCATCGTCTGGCCGAGCGGTTGCTCGTCGACATCATCGGCATGCCGTGGGATCAGGTCCACGACGAGGCGTGCCGGTGGGAGCACGTGATGAGCGAGAACGTCGAGCGTCGCCTGCTGCAGGTCCTCGACAACCCGACCACCTCGCCGTACGGCAACCCGATCCCCGGCCTCGAGGCATTGGGTGCAGATGTGTCGTCGCCGACCGACACCGCGAGCCGTGTCGCCGATCTGCCGCAGGGTGAACCGGTCGCGGTGATCGTGCGACGCGTCGCCGAGCACGCGCAGTCCGACCGTGAACTGATCGCCGATCTGCGGGAGGCCGGCGTGGTCCCGAACGCCCGCGTCACCGTCACCGTGACCCCGCAGCACGTCGAGATCGACACACCCGGACACGACGGCCTGGTGTTGTCGGGCGAGATGGCGCACTCGATCTTCGTCGACAAGGTCTGACGAGGACTGCGGCGCCGAACATCCGTGACGGCGGCGGCCATCCCCGGGGTGGCCGGGGATCGCCGCAGGCCACCCCGGGTCACGCCGTCCGGCCCAGGGTGATCGCGGGCAGCTCCACACCCAGCGCGGCGGCAGCGGCACGGCTTTCGGCGATCACCTCCCACAGCATCTGTGGGTGGACCCCGCCCCGAAGCGCGGAGTCGAGCAGCTGCGCGAGCCGAGCCCCGGGGTCGGCGGCCAGTGCGACGTCGATCGTGACACCGGCGTAGCTGCCCTCCCCCGCGATGTAGTGCAGATGACCGAGCAGGGACGCCGCCTGTGCCCGTCCGTGTCCGGTCAATCGCCGGGTCAGCATGCGCCACAACCATTCCGCGTCCAGCCGTAGATCGGTGACGGCACACGCCAACAACGCGTCACGCACGGCCGGTGTCGTGATGGCACGTTCCAGCTCCGACACCGTGGTGCAGTCGAGGCGGGGACGCGTCCGCAGGGCGCCCATCACTGCTGCCAGCAGTGCCCGTCTGTCCCGGGTGATCCGGTCACCCCCGATCGGATCGAGCTCGGTGATGCCGGCGAACCCCGTGGTCGTCGCATCGGTCCGCGATCGCGCGGCACGCGGCCCCGTCACCGCGCAGTCCTCGGATTCACAGTGCGGCAGGGGCGCGAGCATCTCGGCGATGTCCGAGCGGCGGGCGAGAAGTCGCCGGCCGGTGTCGACCGCATGCCGTACCGCGGTCGGCGCGATGTGCGGGTCGGCCATCGAGCCGACGATCCGCCGATCGGGCCACCCGAGCCGGTCGCGCCCGGCGTCACCCGCACCGGTCCGCACCCGCGCCGGCCCGTGTCCCTGCCAGATCAGCTCCCAGGGTGCATGCTCCTCGAACTCGGTGACGACGAATCCGTGTGCGATCCCGCCTGCGGCGGTGAGGAAGGTGTCGGCGGTGGCAAAGACCCGGTGGTAGCGCTCATCCCGCGGTGCGAACCGGTTGTCGGCGATCGCACCCACGACGAACTCCGGCCCCTGGCCGGCGACGATGCCGCCGAGTCGATCGAGCACGGCGAGCAGATCGTCGTCGGGCTCACCGTCGGCCCGCAGCGAGAGGTCGTAGCGCATGGTGGCGTGCACCCGGTTGTGCCCCGTCATCGAGATCAGGACCACTGACGACTCGGGGATGAAGCCGAGCAGGCCCGGGACGGCGGTCAGCAGGGCGGTGGCAGTCGGTCGCGGTGGTCCGGGGCGATGCGGGCGAGGTGGCTGGTTCATGCGCTCATCGTGCGGTCCCCCGCCGTCGACGAGTCCGCCGTCACCGCAGTCCCGACCGGCTGTGCACATTTGGTGAGGTGTGCACAGTTGGCGTCTGTCGGCCAGGTGGTGCGGTGCGGCGTTCGGTCCGGGTGGCAGCCCGCCGGGTGACCGACTCAGCCGAAGGCGCGGCTGGTCGCGACGGTGAACAACGCATCCAGGGCGGATGTCGACGGCGCCTCGGTGCCGGACCAGCGCTGCTGCACATACACGCGAACACTGCCGCGCTGCCCGATCAGGGTCCGACTGTGGAGCTGGGTGTCGGTGCCCGCGCCGGGAGCATCGGAGGTGACCGCCCGCACGACCTCGGTGGTGGCCACGCCCGGCAGGTCCGGTCGCGGCACGTCGGTTCCCACGTGCACGCTCACCGTCCCGCCGCCGACGGTGTACCGCGGGCACTGCCCGGCCTGGTCGTTCACCGACGACAGGTCGTCGTCGGAGTAGGCGACGGCGGCGGTGTACGACTGCGGGCCGCCGGACGGGATGACCTGCAGGACCACCGCGCCGGTGGGATCGAGGGCCGGCGGGGTGCAGTCCGCCGGATCGACCGCTGCCGGGTCGCGGAAGGTCAGGCCGTCGAGCGCGAACCCGACGGCGGGTTGTGGCACCCGAGTGGCGCCGGGCACCGGGAAGTCGTCGGCGGTGACCGCGAGCGGCGTGAGGTCCTCGCGTGCGGGTACCGCCCGGCCGTCGACCCCACACGCCGCGACCACCGACAGCGCGAGCGCGGCCACGGCGAACATCGCGGTCCGGCGCATCCGGCGTCCCCGATCTCTCCTCACACCACCAGTCCTCTCTCCGGCCGGTCCGGCCCTACCCACCGACACACCGGCCACCGACACACCGGCCCGGGCACATGACCGTTTCCCCACCGTGCCACCCCGGATGCGCACGGATGCCCCCGACACACCGGCCCGGGCACGGCAAGTCGGGAATCGCTCCCGCCGATGTGGCGTTGGACCCTGGTGAACAGGGGAACTTCTTCCTTCGTGAGCACTGTACGACCCTGCGACCTGCATGATTGGTCCCGGATATGACCGATGCGAGACAATCACCGACATATCCGGCCGCGAACACCGAGGAGCGACGACATGAACGAGCACCCGACCGGGGACGGCTCGTTGTACGAACTGGCATTTCCCGCGCCACACATGTCCCGGGGCGAGTCCGAGACGGGCCCGGTGTTGGTCCATGCGCTCGACGGTTTCGCCGACGCCGGACACGCCGTGGCACTGGCCGCCGCCCATCTGCGCGACACCCTGGAATCAGACCTGGTGGCGACCTTCGACGCCGACGAGCTGATGGACTACCGGTCCCGGCGCCCGACCATCTCGTTCAGCGGCGAGACCTTCACCGACATCACCATGCCGCAACTGACCCTGCACGCCGTCCGCGACGCCGGGGACAAGGTGTTCCTGCTGTTGTCGGGTGCCGAGCCGGACCTGCGCTGGGAGAAGTTCGGTGAGGCCGTCCGCCGGCTCGCCGATCATTTCGGCGTCAGTGACGTGGTGGGCCTCAACGCGATCCCGATGGCCGTCCCGCACACGCGCCCGGCCACCATCACCGCCCACGGCAACGACCCGGAATCGCTCGGGGATCTGCCCCGGTGGGGCTCGGCGATGAAGCTGCCGGCGAGCGCATCGATGCTGCTGGAACTGCGGCTCGGCGAACACGGCCGACGGACCACCGGGCTGTCGGTGCATGTGCCCCACTATCTCTCGCAGACCGACTACCCGGCGGCGTCGGCCCGGCTGCTGACCGCGGTCGCCGACCACACCGGCCTCGAACTGCCGGTGGCCGCACTCGACGCCGCCGCCGAACGGGTCCGCGAACAGGTCGACTCCGAGGTCAGCGGCAACTCCGAGGTGGAATCGGTGGTCAAGGCCCTCGAGCAGCAGTACGACGCGTTCCAGGAGGCGCAGACCGAACGGGCCTCGCTGCTCGCCACCGAGGGCTCGCTGCCCAGCGGTGAGGAACTCGGCGCCGAACTCGAGCAGTTCCTCGCCGGTCTCAACGGCGACGACAAGAACGACGGTCCCGACGACACCCCGGGCGGTCGGCCATTCCCGATCTGACCGACATCGCCGATCCACTCGCACCCGTACCCGGGGACGACGACGCCGCGTTCGACCGGTTCACCGAATGGTGGTCCGGGCGCGGCATCGAGTTCTATCCGCACCAAGAGGACGCGCTGCTCGAGCTGATCTCCGGCAACAACGTCATCCTGGCCACCCCGACCGGATCGGGGAAGTCGCTGGTGGCCTCCGGGGCCATCTACTTCGCCCGCTGCCATGGCCGGCGCGCCTACTACACCGCCCCGATCAAGGCCCTGGTCAGCGAGAAGTTCTTCGATCTGTGCGATCAATTCGGCGCCGACTCGGTGGGTCTGCTCACCGGCGACGCCGCGGTGAACGCCGACGCCCCGATCATCTGTGCGACCGCGGAGATCGTCGCCAACCTCGCGCTGCGCGACGGCACCGGCAGCGACATCGGGGTACTGATCGCCGACGAGTTCCACTTCTACGGCGAACGTGACCGCGGCTGGGCATGGCAGGTGCCGCTGATCGAACTGCCCGACACCCAGTTCCTGCTGATGTCGGCAACCCTCGGTGACGTCTCGTTCTTCGTCGACGACCTCACCCGCCGCACCGGACGTCCGACCCGCGAGATCACCGGCGCCCAACGCCCGGTCCCGCTGGAGTACGCCTACGCGCTGACCCCGATCCACGAGACCATCGAGGACCTCATCGACCGTGGCCGGGCACCGATCTACGTGGTGCACTTCACCCAGGCGGCCGCCGTCGAACGAGCCCAGGCGCTGTTGTCGGCGCGGATCTGTGACAAGGCCGAGAAGGCTGCGATCGCCGAGGCCATCGGCGACTTCCGGTTCAGCACCGGCTTCGGCTCCACCCTGTCGAAACTGCTGCGCGCCGGGATCGGGGTCCATCACGCCGGGATGCTGCCGCGGTATCGCCGCCTCGTCGAGCGCCTCGCCCAGCGCGGGCTGCTGAAGGTGGTGGCCGGCACCGACACCCTCGGCGTGGGGATCAACGTGCCCATCCGCACGGTGCTCTTCGCCGGGCTCAGCAAGTACGACGGCACCCGGGTGCGTCGGCTGCGCGCCCGTGAGTTCCACCAGATCGCCGGACGCGCGGGCCGCGCCGGCTTCGACACCATCGGCTACGTCGTCGCGCAGGCCCCCGAGCACGACGTGGAGAACGCGCGCGCCGTCGCCAAGGCGGGCGACGACCCGAAGAAGTTGCGCAAGCTGGTCCGCAAGAAGCCCCCTGAGGGGTTCGTGTCGTGGGGCGAGAAGACCTTCTACGCGCTCACCGAGGCCCCCGACGAGCCGCTGCGTTCGCATTTCCAGATGACCACCGCGATGCTGCTCGAGGTGCTCGGCCGCCCCGGTGACTGCTTCGTGGCGATCCGCCACCTGCTCGAGGACAACCACGAGCCGCGGGACCGGCAGCTGCGTCACATCAAGCACACCATCGCGGTCTACCGCGACCTGCGCAATGCCGGGATCGTGGTACGCCTCGACGAGCCCGACGAGGACGGTCGTCACGTCGCACTGTCGGTGGACATGCCGGAGAACTTCGCGCTGACCAACCCGTTGTCGGCGTTCGCACTCGCGGCATTCGAACTGCTCGACCCTGCGTCGTCGACCTATGCCCTGGACGTGGTGTCGGTTCTGGAGTCGACGCTCGAGGACCCGCGGCCGGTGTTGCTCGCCCAACGCAAGGTGGCCCGTGATGCCGCGATCGCCGAGATGAAGGCCGACGGCGTCGACTACGAGGAGCGGATGGCCCGGCTGGAGGAGATCTCGTGGCCGCGCCCGTTGGCCGAGGAGATCGAGTACGCCTTCGGCGTGTACCGCCGTGGGCATCCGTGGGTGTCGTCGTTCCCGCCGAAGCCGAAGTCGGTGCTGCGGGAGATGCTGGAGAAGGCGATGACCTTCACCGAGCTCATCTCCGCCTACGGTCTCGCGCGCAGCGAGGGCATCGTGTTGCGCTACCTCACCGACTGCTATCGCGTACTGCGGCAAGGGCTTCCGCTGGCCGTGGCGACCGACGAGATCGAGGACATCACCGACCGGGTCGGGCAGATGGTGCGCGAGGTGGACTCGAGCCTGCTCGACGAGTGGGAAGAACTCGCGAACGCCGGTGACCGATGAGGTGCGCCGATCCGATCGCGCGTCGGGTGCCGCTTCGCGCCGCCGGTCCGCCGCGACGCCCCGTTGGCCGGCCCCTGCCCGTGATCGGCTGGTTCGAGCAGGGTCCGGCGTCGGTCGGCGGATGGCCTGCGGTCGACGACCCGCCGGCCGCCGCCCTGCCGACGACCGGCGACGGCGCGGGCGACCTCGCCGCCGACCGGACGGTGGTGATCGTGACCGCAGCCGACGACACGTCGGGTGAGCTGCGTCAGACGCCACTCATGCGGATCGAGCACGACGGTGTGTACGCGGTGGTCGCCGTGCGCGAGGACACGCCACGCGAGGCCGGCTGGTACCGGGTGCTGCTCACCGAGCCGCGGGTGCAGGTGCGCGACGGCGACCACGTCGGCGAGTACATCGCGCGCGAGGTGTCCGGTGCCGAGCGGAAGCTGTGGTGCGATCGTGCGGTGGCGGCGTGGCCGGCCTTCGCCGACCATCTTGCCGCCGCCGATCACCTCTTCCCGGTCTTCGTCCTCGAACCGGCCTGAACCGCCACCGGCGCGATCGCGCCACCCCGGTCCACGAGGTCGGTGATCACCGCGGCGAGTCGTCGGTAGGATTCCTCCCGACCCGACGACGCCCGGAAGACCAGCCCGATCCGTCGTCCCGGTCGCGGCCTGGTGAAGGTGGCAGTCGCCAGTTCTCCACTGGCGGTTTCGGATTCGACGGCGGTGGCCGGGATCAGGGTCACCCCGAGTCCGCCTTCCACGCACTGCACCGCGGTGGCCAGCGACGCCGCTCGCGTCTGCCCCAGATCGGGCGACACCCCCGCCAGCCGGCACACCTCGAGTGCCTGGTCGCGGAGGCAGTGCCCCTCGTCGAGCAATAGCAGCGGCAGGTCGGCGAGGGTCGAGGGGTCGACACGACGTCGCCCCTCCAGTGGATGACCAGAGGGCAACGCGAGTACGAAATCCTCGTCGTACATGGGGATCTCGGCGATTCCGGCAGTCTCCGCGGGCAGTGCCAGCACGGCCACGTCCAGGCTTCCGTCACGGAGCGCGGCGAGCAACCGTGCGGTCTGGTCCTCCACCACCTGCAGCCGGATGTCCGGCAGCGCCGCGGCGATCCCGCGCAGGACCGTGGGCAGGACATAGGGCGCGACGGTGGGGATGAGCCCCAACCGGATCGGCCCGGTGAGCGGATCGTCCGCCCCGGCGGCAGCGGCGAGGAAGTCGTCGGCGGCGTCGGTGATGGCGATCGCCTTGCCGAGCAACGACTGGCCTTCGGGCGTCAAGAAGACACGCCGGGTGGTGCGTTCGATGAGTTTGATCCCCAGACCCGCCTCGAGCCCCGCGAGGGACTGCGACAGTGAGGGTTGACTCACTCCGAGTTCGGTTGCGGCCGAACCGAAATGATGAGTTCGAGCAAGAGCGACGAAGGCACGGAGTCCGGCCAGACCGGGCTGATAACTTTTATCAGGCATACCTATCAGTATAGTGCCAATCATCACGTTTCACTTTCACCGATCTGAGCGCACAATGGAGGGGTCATCGAAACGACACGTCGTCGTAGATGTACGACCGTGCCGGAAAACACCACGAAGGAGCGAGAGCACACCATGGCTTTGCTGACGATCGGCGACCAGTTCCCCGCCTACAACCTCACCGCGGTGATCGGCGGTGACCTGTCCAAGGTCAACGCCCAGCAGCCCGACGACTACTTCACCACCGTCACCAGCGACGACCACCCCGGCAAGTGGCGGATCGTGTTCTTCTGGCCGAAGGACTTCACCTTCGTGTGCCCCACCGAGATCGCCGCCTTCGGCAAGCTGAACGACGAGTTCGCCGATCGTGACACCCAGGTGCTCGGCGCTTCCGTCGACAATGAGTTCGTCCACTTCCAGTGGCGCGCACAGCACGAGGATCTCAAGACCCTCCCCTTCCCGATGCTGAGCGACCTCAAGCGCGAGCTGGTCGAGGCCACCGGCGTGCTCAACGCCGACGGTGTCGCCGACCGCGCGACCTTCATCGTCGACCCGAACAACGAGATCCAGTTCGTGTCGGTCACCGCAGGCTCGGTCGGCCGCAACGTCGACGAGGTGCTGCGCGTGCTCGACGCCCTGCAGTCCGACGAGCTGTGCGCCTGCAACTGGCGCAAGGGTGACCCGACCATCGACGCCGGCGAACTGCTGAACGCCAGCGTCTGAGAGGAACATTCATGAGCATCGACAACCTCAAGGAAGCCCTTCCCGAATACGCGAAGGACCTCAAGCTCAACCTCGGCTCGATCAGCCGGACCACCGCGCTGAACGAAGAGCAGTTGTGGGGCACCCTGCTGGCCACCGCCGCCGCCACCCGTAACGCGAAGGTGCTCTCGGAGATCTCCGACGAGGCCGCCGACAACCTGTCGGCCGAGGCCTACAACGCCGCCCTGGGCGCCGCGTCGATCATGGGCATGAACAACGTGTTCTACCGTGGCCGCGGCTTCCTCGACGGCAAGTACGACGACCTCCGTCCGGGTCTGCGGATGAACATCATCGGCAACCCCGGCGTCGACAAGGCCGCCTTCGAGCTGTGGTCGTTCGCGGTCTCCTCGATCAACGGTTGCGGACACTGCGTCGCCGCACACGAGAACACCCTGCGCGAGGCGGGCATCGAGCGTGAGGCGATCTTCGAGGCCCTCAAGGTCGCCTCGATCGTCGCCGGCGTCGGCCAGGCCATCGCCACCACCGAGGTGCTGGCCGGAGCCTGATCCCCCGCCACACCGATTCGGCCGCGCCCGGCACCCGGAGAACCCGGATGCCGGGCGCGGCCGCTTCTGTCGTGAAGACCCGCCCGACCCGCGCAGGACGGCTCGACTCAGGACAGGGCTCGACTCAGGACAGGGCTCGACTCGGGACAGGGCTCGACTCAGGACAGGGCCGCACCCATCCGGTCGGCGAGTTCGTCCACCTCTTCGGTGGTCATCACGAACGCGGGCGAGATCTGCAGTGCCCCCTGGCCCGCCGCGCGTCCGCTGACGCCGTGCCGACGCAGCGCGAGGACCATCTCCGGCCCCCGGGACGGATCGGCCAGCTGCACCGCGCTCACGACACCCAACCCGGTACGCACCTCGGCCACCGCGTCCAGACCGGCCAGCGGCGCCAGCGCCTCCGCGAGATCGGACTCGAGCCGGCTCGCCTCGGCGAGCAGTCCCTCGCGTTCGATGATGTCGAGGTTGGCCATCGCCGCCGCGGCCGCACCGGCATGACCGCCGTAGGTGTAGCCGTGCCGCCACCACACCCCGCCGCCGAAGAACGGCTCTGCGATGTGGGGAGCGATGTACACCGCACCCATCGGGACGTATCCCGACGTCAGCCCCTTGGCCGTGGTCATCAGATCGGGCTGCAGGTCGAATCGGGTCGACGCGAACCAGCTGTCACCACCGATCCGGCCGAATCCGGTGACCACCTCGTCGGCGACGAACAGCACGTCGTGATCGCGACAGATCTGGCGGATCTCGGCGAGGTATCCGGGCGGCGGCAGGTACACCCCGCCGGCCCCGATGATGGGCTCACAGAAGAACGCCGCGACCCGGTCGGCGCCGACCCGCTCGATCAGGCCGAGCAGACTCTTGGCGTCGTCCCAGTCGACGGTCTGGGTGTCGTGCATGAGTTCGCCGTAACCCTCGTGGTTGACCGGGATCCCGGCGAGGGACGTCCCGGCCACGTGCATGCCGTGATAGGCCTTGGTGCGCCCGACGAGCAGGGTCTTCCCGGGACGTCCGCGCTCCACCCAGTAGCGGCGCGCGAGCTTCGCGGCCGTGTCCACCGAGTCGCTGCCGCCGGAGGTGAAGAAGATCTTCGAGCCGGGCACCGGCGCGAAGGCCGCGAGGCGGTCGGCGAGCGCGTCGGTGACATCGGCGGTCAGGTCACCGAAACCCGAGTAGTGCGCCAGGCGACCGAGCTGGGTCGCCACTGCGTCGCCGATCTCGGTGCGCCCGTGACCGACGTTGGCGAACCACAAACCCGCGGTCGCATCCAGATACTCGTTTCCGTCGAGGTCCCAGACGCGGGTGCCCTTCCCGTGCGTCAGGACACACGGTCCCGTCGACGACACCGCACCCATATCCGCGAACCCATGCCACAGCGAACCAACCATGGCTCCATCATGCCGGGGGTCACCGGGCGACGCGGGGCCGGGCGACGCCGGTCCCATATCCTGGACACCATCATGGGATCAGCAGGAACCGAACCGGATCGCGGGGTCCCGAATCGCGAGGACCCCGCGCCGCATACCCGACACACACAGTTCGACCGACGCGGCTTTCGTGACCGCATCGGCGCTGTGACCCTCGCCGACGAACACTCCCTGCGTCGACGCCTGGACAGGCTCGGCCGCTCTCCCGCACCCGAGAAGGTCGCCGGCCTCGAGCGCGCCGTGACCGCCGCCGAGAAGCGCCTCGCCGCCCGTCGCGCCGCGGTACCTGTCCTGGAGTTCCCGCCGGAACTGCCCGTCTCCGATGCGCGCGACGAGATCGCCGCGGCCATCGCCGCCCATCAGGTCGTGGTGATCGCCGGCGAGACCGGGTCGGGCAAGACCACACAGCTGCCCAAGATCTGCCTCGAACTCGGCCGCGGTGTCCGCGGCGCGATCGGCCACACCCAGCCCCGCCGTATCGCGGCCAGTTCGGTGGCACGACGCATCGCCGACGAGACCCACACCAGCATCGGCGACGCGATCGGATACTCGGTCCGGTTCAGCGACCGCTCCGGTGCCGACACCCTGGTCAAGGTGATGACCGACGGCATCCTGCTGCGCGAGATCGCCTCGGATCCGATGCTCCGCCACTACGACACGCTCATCATCGACGAGGCGCACGAGCGCAGCCTGAACATCGACTTCATCCTCGGCTACCTGCACCGGCTGCTGCCGCGCCGCCCCGATCTCAAGGTGATCATCACCTCGGCGACCATCGAACCCGACCGATTCGCGCGGCATTTCACCACCGCCACCACCGAGGTGCCGGTGCTCGAGGTGTCCGGCCGGACCTACCCGGTCGAGGTCCGGTATCGGCCGCTGACACTGCGTGACGGAGCCGATTCCGGCAGCGAAGAGGGTGGTGGCGAGCATGCCGACCTCGACCTGTTCCAGGGAATCGACGCCGCGATCGGCGAGCTGTGGGGAGCCCACGGGCGCGGCGACATCCTGGTGTTCCTGCCCACCGAGCGTGACATCCGCGAGGCCGCGTCGACGCTGTCGCGACGTGTCGCCACCGGGGCCGAGGTGGTCCCGCTGTACGCACGACTGTCGATCGCCGATCAACACAAGGTGTTCACGCCGTCGGACGGCCGTCGGATCGTGTTGTCCACCAACGTCGCCGAGACCTCGTTGACGGTGCCGGGCATCCGGTATGTGATCGACTCGGGCACCGCTCGCATCTCCCGCTACGCTACGCGCACCAAGGTGTTGCGCCTGCCGGTGGAACCGGTGTCACAGGCCAGTGCCCGCCAGCGCGCCGGCCGCTGCGGCCGTGTCGCCCCGGGTGTCTGCATCCGGCTGTACTCCGAGGACGACTTCGACGCCCGTCCCGCATTCACCGACCCGGAGATCCTGCGCGCCAACCTCGCGTCGGTCATCCTGCAGATGGCGTCGTTGCGTCTCGGCGACATCGCGGCATTCCCGTTCGTCCAGCCTCCGGACGCGCGATCGGTGCGCGACGGCATGGCCGTGCTCACCGAACTCGGTGCGATCGTCCCGGCGGACAGGGGGTCCGGTGACGACAAGGGTTCCGGTGACGAGGTGTCGCGAGGCCCCCGGCTCACCACCGTGGGCCGCTCCATGGCCCGCATCCCGGTGGATCCGCGGATCGCCCGCATGCTGGTCGGTGCTCACGAGGAGGGCTGCCTCGACCACGTGCTGGTGATCGCGGCCGCCCTGTCGATCCCGGATGTGCGTGAGCGACCCGCCGAACACCGGGAGGCCGCCGACGCCTCGCACCGCCGGTTCGTGGTGCCCGGATCGGAATTCCTCGGCTACCTCGCCTTGTGGCGGCACCTGAATGAGCAGCGGAAGCAGTTGTCGGGCAACCAGTTCCGCCGCACATGCGAGCGGGAGTTCCTGCACTATCTCCGCATCCGGGAGTGGCAGGACCTGCACCGCCAGCTCCGTGGCATCGTCGACGATCTCGGGTGGGAGATACCCGAGACCGAGCAGAATCCCGATGCGATCCACCGGGCGATCCTCGCCGGGCTGCTCGGCAACATCGCCGCCCGCAACACCGAGGGCCGTGAGTACACCGGCGCCCGGAACACCACGCTGCTGATCTTCCCCGGCTCCCCGCTGTCGAAGAAGCCGCCCGCCTTCATGATGGCCGCCGAGATCATCGAGACCTCACGGCTGTTCGCGCACACGGTGGCGTCGATCGATCCCCTGTGGGCCGAACGGCTGGCCGGCGATCTGGTCAAACGCACCTACAGCGAACCGCACTGGTCGAACAAGCGCGGCGCGGCGATGGCCTACGAGCGCGTGACGCTCTACGGTGTGCCGCTGGTCGCCAGACGTCGGGTCGACTATGGGCCGGTCGACCCGGTGACCGCGCGCGACCTCTTCCTGCGCCATGCGCTCGTGGAGGGTGACTGGCACACCAATCATGGGTTCTTCCAACGGAACCGGACCCTGCTCGACGAGGCCGCCGACGTCGAACACCGCGCACGGCGACGCGATGTCGTGATCTCCGAGGACCAGCTGTTCGAGTTCTACGACCAGCGGGTGCCCGCCGAGGTCACCTCTGCCCGACACTTCGACTCGTGGTGGAAGGCCGCCCGCCGCGCCACCCCGGATCTGCTCGACCTCACCCCCGCCGACGTGGCGGCCGACGTCAGCGTCGCCGACACCGACTATCCCGGGGTCTGGGCCCAGGGCGACACCCGCCTGGAGCTGCGGTACAGGTTCGAGCCCGGCGCTGCCGACGATGGTGTCACGGTGGTCATCCCGGCTCCCCTGCTACCCCACATCCGCAACGCCGGTTTCGACTGGCTGGTCCCGGGGATGCGGGAGGAACTCGCCACCGAGCTGGTCAAGACGCTGCCCAAACAGCTGCGCAAGACGATGGCACCCGCGCAGCGCTTCGCCACGCTCGCGCTGTCCCGCCTCAAGCCGCGCTCCGAACCGTTGGTGCGCGGGCTCGCACGCGAGCTCGCCGAGATCACCCGGCACCGGGTCCGTCCCGAGGACTTCGACATCGACCGCGTCCCGGCGCACCTGCGGATGCACTTCGCCCTCGCCGACCCGACGGGGAAGATCACCGCACGTGCAGACTCGCTGGCCGAATTGAGTGGTGCCACACCATCTCCCGCTGCCATCGCGCCGGCCGTGCGGCACACACGCTGGACCGCTGACGGTATCGGCACACTCGCCGTCGACGAGACCGTCCGTGTCGCCGGACAACAGCTGACCCGATATCCGACGCTGCGCGTCGCCGGCGATCCGGCCCGTCCCCACGGCGTCGAGGTCACCGCCGCGGCATCGACCGACGAGGCGGCGCGGCTGCACCTCCCGGCGGTGATCACCCTGCTCGACGCCGCGATCCCGCCACTGAGCGCCAAGGCGTCGTCGGGGCTGGACCCGGCGGGCCGGCTGGCGTTGAGCCAGAACCCCTATCGCGAGTCGGCGCAGTTGTTCGCCGACTGCACCCGACGTGCCATCCGCGACCTCGTGTCCGCGGACGCGGCCCTCGCGGTCCGCGACCCGGCCGCGTTCGAGAAGATGGTCGCGACATTGCGTCCACGGGTGACCGCGGTGGCCCCGGAGTATCTGCGACTGGCGGTTGATGCGCTACGCGAGGTGGCGCCCCTGCGTCGCGTGATGGACACCCACTCCGGTCAGGTACCGGCCGACGACGTCGCCGAACAGCTGGAGAACCTGATCTTCGACGGATTCGTGCTGGCCACACCGCACACCCATCTCGAGGATCTGCCACGGTACCTGGCGGCGGCACGGTCACGACTGGAGCAGTTGCCCGCATCCGCGGCCCGCGATCACGACGCGATGGCCAGTGTCGACCGGGTGATCGCCCGGTGGAATCAGCGCCTCGAGCAGGTGCCGGAACCGCGCCGCGACCGAGTCAACGAGCAGGCCCACTGGATGGTCGAGGAACTGCGGGTGGGGTTGTTCGCCCAACGTCTGGGCACGCGGTATCCGGTGTCGGAGAAGCGGGCGCTACGAACCCTTGACCGACTCGGCTGAGACGGCGCCGTTGACCCCGACCGCATCCCCGTGGCGAGAGCGTTCGTCGCGCAGGTCGTCGATCTCGCGCTGGAAGTCCTCGAGCGAATCGAACGACCGGTAGACCGATGCGAAGCGCAGATAGGCGACCTCGTCGAGGTCGCGCAGCGGCTTGAGGATGGCAAGACCGACCTCGTTGCTGGGGATCTCGGCGGCACCGGAGGCGCGGACCGCCTCCTCGACCTGCTGGGCGAGCTGGGCGAGGTCGTCCTCGTCGACGTGGCGCCCCTGGCAGGCCCGCCGCACGCCGCGCATGACCTTCTCGCGGCTGAACGGTTCGGTGACGCCATTGCGCTTCACCACGGCGAGCACGGCGGTCTCCACGGTGGAGAAGCGGCGGCCGCAGGAACTGCACGAACGTCGTCTACGGATCGCCTGCCCCTCGTCGGCGACACGCGAGTCGATGACCTTGGTGTCTTCGTTTCTGCAGAACGGGCAGCGCATACCACGACAATACCGTCCCACCGGTCAGCGGTAACGCGGCGTCAGCAGTGGTTGCCCGACCTGGAGACCGCTGCCCGCCATGTCGTTGAGCTCGACGATCTCGTCAATCACCACCCGGGTCGGCATGTCCGGGGCCACCCGGGCGGCGATCGATCCGAGTGACTCCCCCGCCCGGACGTGCACCACCTGGGTGGAGACCGGAGACGGGACGGCGGCACGCTGGTAGTCCGAGCCGGCGATCGCGACGATCCACACCAGCATCGCGAGCGCGGCACCGGTCATCACCGCGACCGCGGTGGTGCGACGCCGACGATGGACTGCCGACAACACACCCCTCGACGCGGTGGACACCGGGACCCGCACCGGGTCGGCACAGGCCACACGGCCGGCCCCACCGCGCATGGCACCGGCACGACCCGCCACCACACGGCCACGACTCCGGATCTCGGCCGCGGCGCGGCGCTCGCCGGTGTGGGGTTCGCCGAAGCCGCGGGGCTGGACACCCGCGCGGGTGCCCTCGACCTCGCCCGGGTGCCCGAGCGCACCGCGGCCGCCGGGACGCCGACCGACGGGGTGACGATCGGCGCCGCGGACCCCTGCCGCAGGTCGCGGTACGGCGGCGACGGATATCCGGTCGGTGGGTGTGCCCACCCGACGTTCGGTTGTCAGGGTTGTCTGCATGAGAGAGAGCCTCCCGTTTCTCGATCACGCGTTCGATGAACTGTTGTTCGAAGTTCTATCACGGAGCTCTGACGAATGTCGTGGAAACACCTCGAACAGGTGTTTGAGGTTGTCGGGAACGTGGGATAACCTCGACCACAGAGATGCCGACGCGGGGCGGCACGGAAAGGACACGTACGCGATGAGTGACAAGACGCGGCGCGCGGCCGGGTCGTCGGGCGCGAAGTCGAGGGCCGGGTCGTCGAAGGCGGGGTCGCCCAAGGCGGCGTCGTCGAGGGCGGGATCGTCGAGGACCGGGGCGTCGAGGGCCGCGGCCGACCCGGATGCGATCGATCCGGTCGTCATCGAGGCCACGCTGACCCAGCGTCAGCGCGAGGTGCTCGAGGTGATCCGCCGGTCGGTCCGCGAACGCGGGTACCCGCCGAGCATCCGGGAGATCGGTGATGCGGTGGGTCTCAACTCGACCTCGTCGGTGGCCCACCAGCTGCGCACCCTCGAACGCAAGGGCCTGCTCAAACGCGACGCCAATCGGCCGCGTGCGGTCAACGTGCAGGACAACCAGATCGACCCGAATCCGTCGGACGACCCGACCGCGGCCGGTCTGCCCACCCCGGCATTCGTCCCGGTGCTGGGCCGGATCGCGGCCGGCGGACCGATCCTCGCCGAGCAGGCGGTGGAGGATGTCTTCCCGCTACCGCGCGAGCTGGTCGGAGACGGATCGCTGTTCATGCTCAAGGTTGTCGGCGAGTCGATGGTCGACGCCGCGATCTGCGACGGCGACTGGGTGGTGGTCCGTCAGCAGAATGTGGCCGACAACGGTGACATCGTCGCCGCGATGATCGACGGCGAGGCGACCGTCAAGACCCTCAAGCGGGGCAACGGCCAGGTGTGGCTGATGCCCCACAACGAGCTCTTCGACCCGATCCCCGGCAACACCGCCGTCATCCTCGGCAAGGTCGTCACCGTGATGCGCCGGGTCTGACACCCGGCTGAGTCGCCTCGACGAGAACCGCCTCCCGGAATCGCATCCCGGAAGGCAGTTCTTCAGACGGCGTCATCGTGCAGCGGTTGTCGCACAGGGATTCCCACACCGTGATTCACGGCCTCGCGGTTGTCACACGCGATGCACGGCCGTGCGGTTGTCAGCCCGCCAGGACCGCGGCTGCAGCCGCTCGCGCGTCGGCAGCCTGCGAGGTCGCCAGGGCCGCCCGTGCCGCGTCGCGGCATTGCGCCAGCGACACCTGCCCCAGCCGTGCACCGACACCCGCCGCCGCGACGGGGGCACTCGACAACGAGCTGACGCCCATCCCGACCAGGACGCAGGCGAGGAGCGGATCCGCGGCCGCCTCGCCGCACACCCCGACGGGTTTTCCGGCATCGGCCCCGGCCCGGGCCACACCCTCGATGAGGTGCAGCACGGCGGGCTGCCACGGATCGGTGAGCTCGGCGAGCTCGGCCGACATGCGGTCGGCGGCCATCGTGTACTGGGTCAGGTCGTTGGTCCCGATCGAGACGAAGTCCACTTCCGCGAGCACCGCCGACGCCAGGATCGCCGCCGACGGGATCTCGATCATCACCCCCGCGATCATTCCTCGCGCACGCACTTCGGCGGCGAACTCCGCGGCCTCGGCCGGACCGGCGATCATCGGTGCCATCACCCGCGCGGTGGCACCGGACTCGTGCGCGGCCCGGGCGATGGCATCGAGCTGGTTCATCCGGATCTCGGGATGGGTTGCGGTGAGCCGGTTTCCGCGAATACCCAGCGCGGGGTTCGCCTCGGTGTCGTGGTCGACGAACCGCAGCGGCTTGTCCGAACCGGCGTCGAGCGTGCGGATCACCACCTTGCCACCCGGGAAAGCGTCGATCACCTCGCGATAGAGCGCCGCCTGCTCGTCGATCGTCGGCTCGTCGGTGCGGTCGAGGAAGGTCAGTTCGGTGCGGAACAGGCCGATGCCCTCGACCGGATATCCGGTCGCCGCGCGCGCGGAGACCCCGTCCGCGACATTCGCGAGCACCGCCACCTCGTGACCGTCGGCCGTGCGGCCCGGTCCCGACCATGCGGCGACGACCTCGGCCTGCCGGCGGCTCGTGGCCACCGCCGCCTGCGCGGCGGCCGGAGCCGGCTCGATCTCGACGGTGCCCGTGGTGCCGTCGACGAGCACGGTGGTACCTGCCGCCACGGCACCGAGTCCGGGCACCGCCACGACACACGGGATGCCGAGCTGGCGGGCGATGATCGCGGTGTGGCTGGTCGGTCCGCCCAGTCGGGTGACCAGGGCGGTGACGAGCGCGGGATCGAGACCGGCGGTGTCGGCGGGGGCCAGGTCGTCCGCGAACAGCACCGACGGCGAGTCCGGTACCGGGACACCGGGTTCCGGGAGCTCCAGGACCTCGGCGATCACACGGTCGCGGACGTCCTCGAGGTCGGTGACGCGCTCGGCCATCACACCCCCGAGGGCGGTGAACATCTCGGCGAACTGGGCGGTGGCCCCGCTCGCGGCGAGGGCTGCGGGAGCGCCGTCGGCGATGCGCTTGGCCACTGCGCCGGTCCAGCCGCGGTCCTCGGCGAGCCCTGCCGTGGCGATCAGCACCTCGGCGGCCGCCCCCGAGGCGTGTGAGGCCCGGTCGCGAAGTCGCGCGGCCACCGCCGCTGCCGCCGCGGTGAACCGGGCCTGTTCGGCGCCGCGGTCGGCCTCGCCCACCTCGGTTCGGGTCTCGAGGTCGCCGGCGGGCCCGATGCGCACCCCCGCCCGGACCACCGGCCCGTATGCGATTCCCCCGACCACCGGAGTGCCCTGCAGCGACTTCATCGCCACCTCGTCCTTCAGCTGATTCACGACCGTGCCCTTTCACTCTGCACTCGTCTTGTGATCGAAGTTACAAGAAAAGCTTGACTTGTCAATACGTTCAGGCGTAAACACAGATATATCAACACCGATAACCACTTATATCCACAACCCTGGTGAGTGGCGTCACTCGATCGGAGCAACGTGTACGCGGAAGAACGACAGCGGGCGATCGCCGAACAGGTGAGCACGCACGGCCGGGCGTCGGTCAGCGACCTCGCCGAACAGTTCGACGTCACCGGCGAGACCGTTCGACGGGATCTGGCGATCCTGGAGCGCGGCGGACACCTCACCCGGGTCCACGGCGGTGCCGTGCGACCGGACCTCGCCCAGATCGGCGACGAACAGGGCGTCGCCGAGCGCGCGTCGAGCAGCTCGGCCGAGAAGGCGGCGATCGGCCGCGCGGCGGTCCGGTTCCTCCCACCGGACGGGGGTTCGGTGATCGTCGACGCGGGCACGACGACCTATCAGGTGGCACTGCATGTCCCGCAACAGCGGCGACTGACCCTGGTGACCAACAGCATCCCGGTCTCGGCGGTGATGACGGCACTCCCCGACTGCACCCTGCAGCTCATCGGCGGCCGGGTCCGCGGCGTCACCCAGGCGGCGGTCGGCGCGGACGCGGTGTCGCGCCTCGAGCGTCTGCGGGCGTCGGTCGCGTTCATCGGTGCCAACGGACTCAGCGAGGGCCTCGGGCTGTCCACGCCCGATCCCGAGGAAGCCGCGGTCAAGTCGGCCATGGTCCGCGCCGCACGGAAGGTGGTGGTCCTCGCCGATTCCTCGAAGATCGGCCGGGAGGATTTCATCTCCTTCGCCGATCTCGACGAGATCGACGTCCTCGTCACCGACGGCGGGATAGACCCGGCGTTCTCGGCGGCACTCGTCGCCCACGGTATCGAGGTCGTCATCGCATGATCGTCACCCTCACCGCACATCCGAGCCTCGACCGCACTCTCGAGATCACCGGCCCTCTCCTGCGCGGGGAGGTGCAGCGGGCCGTCGATGTCCGCAGCGAACCCGGCGGCAAGGGCATCAACGTCTCCCGGGTGATCGCCGAGAGCGCCATCCCGACCCGCGCCATCCTGCCCGCCCACGACGGCGATCCGCTGCTGGCCGCCCTCCACGGCGTCGGGCTCGAGATCGACGCCGTCGGGGTCACCGGCGACGTCCGCACCAACATCACGATCGCCGAGACCGACGGCACGACCACCAAGATCAACGCACCCGGACCGACGTTGGACGCCGACGCCGCCGACGCGCTCACGGCCCTGCTGCTCGATCGCGCCGCCGACGCCACCTGGGTGGCGTTGTGCGGTTCGCTCCCGGCCGGCGTCCCCGACGACTGGTACCGCACCCTCGCCGATGCCCTCGCCCCCCTGGGATGTCGCGTCGCGATCGACACCTCGGGCGCCCCGCTGACCGCGGCCGTGACGGGGCCGGTCGACCTGATCAAGCCCAACGAGACCGAACTCGCCGAGGCATGCGGTCTCGATCCGGCCGCGATGCGTGATGCCGTCGCCGGTGGCGACCTCGGTCCCGTCGTCGACGCGTCCCGGGTGATGGCCGAGCGGATCGGCGGCAGCGTACTCGCCACTCTCGGTGCGACCGGCGCGATCCTGACCACCACCCGTGGCAGTTGGTTCGCCGCACCCCCACCGATCGTTCCCCGCAGCACCGTCGGTGCCGGCGACTCGTCGCTCGCCGGTTACCTCATCGCCGCGACGCGCGGCGACGACGAGCCCGGCCGGCTGCGATCGGCGGTCGCCTATGGTGCCGCGGCCACCGCGCTTCCCGGCACGCAGCCGCCTCGCCCCGAACATCTGGACCTCACCCACGTCTCGGTGACCGGCCTGGCGACATCCACGGCGCCGACCGGATCACCCGTCCCGACAATCCCGACCCCCACGGGTCTCTCCCCGCAGTAAGGAAAACCCATGTCCGAACCGATCATCACCGCCGCCACGGTGAGCCTCGACGTCGACGCGGGTGCCGACCCGTCGTCGGTGATCACCCACCTCGCCGAACGGCTGGGTGCCGCCGGGCGCACCACCGACGTCGGCGAGCTCGCCGATGCCGCCCTGGCCCGGGAGTCCAAGTCGGCCACCGGCCTCCCCGGCGGTATCGCCATCCCTCACGCCCGTGTCGCGTCGGTGACGCAGGCGAGCCTGGCCATGGCCCGGCTGTCGGCACCGGTGGACTTCGACGCCCCCGACGGCCCCGCCGACCTCGTCTTCCTGATCGCCGCACCCGAGGGCGGTGCGGCCGAGCACATGAAGCTGCTCAGCTCGCTGGCCCGCGCGCTCGTGCGCCCCGACTTCGTCTCCGCACTGCGGGCGGCGAAGACCGACGCCGACATCGTCGCCCTCGTCGACGATGCCATCGCCCCCGCCGCGGCGCCCAAGGCAGCGGCGACATCCACGGCAGCGGCAGCACCCACGGCGGCCACACCCACGCCCGCCGCGCCCGCGGCCGGCAGTGCCACCGCACCCGCGACACCCACCGTCACGGGCAAGCCCGCCGACGGCAAGCGCCTGTCGATCGTCGCGATCACCGCGTGTCCCACCGGAATCGCGCACACCTACATGGCCGCCGACGCCCTGCGCTACGCCGCCGAACGCGCAGGCGTCGACTTCCACGTCGAGCCGCAGGGGTCGTCCGGCACCACGCCGTTCACACCCGACGTGATCGCCGGTTCCGATGCCGTCATCTTCGCCACCGACGTGGGCGTCAAGGGCAAGTCCCGTTTCCACGGCAAGCCGGTGATCGCCTCCGGCGTCAAGCGTGCGATCAACGAGCCCGACACCATGATCGCCGAGGCCGTCGCCGCCGCCGGGAATCCGCAGGCGGCCGTCGTCCGCGGGGGCGACGGCGACGAGGCGGACGGGCAGGCCACCGGCTCGGGGGAACCCGGCCTGGGCAAGCGAATCCAGCAGGCCCTGATGACCGGCGTCAGCTACATGATCCCGTTCGTCGCGGCAGGCGGTCTGCTGATGGCCCTCGGCTTCCTGCTCGCCGGGTACGAGATCGCCAACAAGACCGTCGACTCGTCGATGAGCGACGCCACCTACTACGCCCTGCACAGCAGCCTCTGGGATCTGCCACCGGGCGGACTCGGCCAGTATCTGGGTGCGGTGAGCTTCGCGATCGGCAATCTCGCGCTCGGACTCGCGGTACCGGTGCTCGCCGGGTACATCTCGTTCGCGATCGCCGATCGTCCCGGTATCGCACCCGGATTCGTCGCAGGCCTGGTGTCCCTGGCCGTCGGCGCGAGCTTCATCGGCGCCCTGATCGGAGGCCTGCTGGCCGGCGTGGTGTGCCTCTGGATCTCCCGACTTCCGTTGCCGCAGTGGGCTCGTGGCCTACAGCCGGTGGTGATCATCCCGCTGTTCGGTTCGATGATCATCGGTGCGGTGCTGTTCATGTTCCTCGGCAAGCCGTTGGCCTGGATCACCGAGCAGATGACCTCGGGCCTCAACAGCATGAGCGGCGGTTCGGCGATCGTCTTGGGCATCGTGCTCGGCCTGATGATGTGCTTCGACCTCGGCGGTCCGGTCAACAAGACGGCCTACCTGTTCGCGACCGCGGGCATCGCCGACACCGCCACCGCCGGTGCCGCCCAGTACGAGATCATGGCCGCGGTGATGTGTGCGGGCATGATCCCGCCGCTGGCCCTGGCGCTGGCCTCCACCGTGCTGCGACCGCGTCTGTTCAGCGAGCCGGAACGTGAGAACGGCAAGGCCGCATGGCTGTTGGGTGCGTCGTTCATCTCCGAGGGCGCGATCCCGTTCGCCGCGACCGACCCCTTCCGCGTGATCCCGTCGATGATGGCCGGCGGCGCCCTCTCCGGCGCCCTGATCATGGCCTTCGGCGTGGAGCTGCGGGCCCCGCACGGCGGTATCTTCGTGTTCTTCGCGATGAACGCCTGGTGGTGGTTCCTCGTCTCGCTGGCGGCGGGCACGGTGTTGTCGGCGATGTGCGTGATCGCGGCCAAGCAGTTCGGTCACACTCGTGCTGCGGTGTCCACCCCGGACCTCGAGGCGGTGCCGGCCTGAGCGATCACCCGACCCTAGACATCCCCCGCAACCCGCTCGACCCCTTCCACCCGCTCGACCCCTTCCACCCGAGGAGCCAGAAACCATGCCCAGCACCACCGTTGCCGTCGGATCGGCCGTCGGTCTGCACGCCCGTCCCGCCACCATCATCGCCGACGCCGCGGCCGGCGCAGCCGTCCCGGTCACCCTCTCACTCGAGGGCGGAGACCCCGTGGATGCGGGCTCCGCGCTGATGATCATGACCCTCGGCGCCGAGAAGGGCACCAACATCGTGGTCAGCGCCGATGACGCGGAGGTCCTCGCGACCATCGCGGAGCTGGTCGCCAAGGATCTCGACGCCGAGTAGCGGACGCGCGCCCGGCCGAGACGCGAAGGCCGCCCATCCGGGTTCATCCCGAATGGGCGGCCTTCGTCGTCGGCGGGATACCGAGGGGCCTAACTGTCAGGTGGCGGCGGGCTCGACAGCGAGCACGGCGAGTTCGCCGGCCAACGCCTCCGGGACCCGGACGCGCAGGATGCTGCCGTCGGCGTCGTGGTCGGCCGACAGCACCTCGCCTTCGCGGTGGATCCGGGAGATCACGTCACCGCGGGTGAACGGCACCGCCAGGGTCAGCTCGACATCGGATCGGCGCACGTGGTCACGGACGCGCTCGAACAGCTCGGGCAGTCCTTCCCCGGTGCGGGCGGAGACGAACACCGCGCCGGGGACCGCGGCGCGCAACTCGGCCATGCGCAGTGCATCGACGGCGTCGATCTTGTTGATCACCAACAGTTCCGGAGGCGGTGTGGCGCCGTCCTCGGCGACCACCTCGTTGATCACCTGACGGACCGCCGCGATCTGTTCAAGCGGGAACTGGTCGCTGCCGTCGACGACGTGCAGCAGCAGATCGGCGTCGACGACCTCCTCCAGGGTCGACCGGAACGCCTCGACGAGCTGGGTCGGCAGATGCCGGACGAAGCCGACCGTGTCGGTGAAGACCACCTCGCGGCCGTCGTCGAGGGTGGCACGGCGGGTGGTGGGGTCGAGGGTGGCGAACAGCGCGTCCTGGACCAGCACACCCGAGCCGGTCATCGCGTTGACCAGGCTCGACTTGCCGGCATTGGTGTACCCGGCGACGGTCAGCTGCGGCACCGAACCGCGGTGGCGGGCCGCCCGCTTGGTCACTCGCGCGGTCTTCATCTCGCGGATCTCGCGACGCAGCTTGGCCATCCGTTCACGGATGCGACGGCGGTCGGTCTCGATCTTGGTCTCACCCGGGCCACGCAGGCCCACACCGCCATTGCTGCCGGCGCGGCCACCGGCCTGTCGGGACATCGACTCACCCCAACCACGCAGACGCGGGAGCATGTACTCCATCTGCGCCAGCGACACCTGCGCCTTGCCCTCGCGGGAGGTGGCGTGTTGGGCGAAGATGTCGAGGATCAGGGCGGTCCGGTCGATCACCTTGACCTTGACCACCTTCTCCAGCGCGGTCAGCTGTGCCGGGGTGAGCTCACCGTCGCAGATGACGGTGTCGGCGCCGGTGGCCCGGACGATGTCGTGCAGTTCCTCGGCCTTGCCCGAACCGATGTAGGTGGCCGGGTCCGGTGTCTGGCGCCGCTGGATCACCGCGTCGAGGACTTCTGAGCCCGCGGTCTCGGCGAGGGCGGCGAGTTCGGTCATGGCCGCGCGCGCCTGTGCCGAGGTACCGGTGGTCCACACGCCGACCAGCACCACGCGTTCGAGGCGCAGCTGCCGGTACTCGACCTCGGTGACGTCGGTGAGCTCGGTGGACAGGCCCGCGACCCGCTGCAGGGATGCGCGGTCGGAGAGCTGCAGTTCGCCGGTGGTCGGATCGTCGGAACGGTGCGTGGTCAGCCCGTGCAGCCCGGCCAGGGCGGTGTCCCGGTCCATGGGGTCGTGGTCTGCGGGGCCGTGGTCTGCGGGGTCATGGTCTGCGGGGCCATGGTCTGCCGGACCATTCGGGTCGTGCGGGACGGTGTCCCCGTACCGGGCGTCGTCACGGTCGGGTCTGTCGGTGTTCGAAAGATGAGTTGATGTCGTCATACGCCTTCCATGATCGCATGAGTCAACGTCGTCGAGCACCTGATTTAGTCCCCGGCGACGCCGGCCGTCACCGCCGCGGTGGGGATCGCGGTGGCGGTCCAGCCCGGCCGGAAGTGTCCGTCGGCGACCAGCGCCGACGGTCCGCGCAGCCACGCGTCGTCGGCCAGGATGCGGATCTGCACGCGTCCGCCGGGCACGTCGATGGTGATCTCCCCGGTGGATTCGCCGCGGTGGGCGAACCCTGCGGCCGCCGCCGCGACCAGTCCGGTCCCGCAGCTGCGGGTCTCGCCGACGCCGCGTTCGAAGACCCGCATCCGGGCATGCAGGCGGCCGTCCACCTCGGCGGGGACGGTGAGCAGTTCGACATTGGTGCCGTGTGGGAACACCACGGCATCGATCTGGACACCGGAACCGAAGTCGACGGCGGCCAGACCGTCTGCATCGAGCCCGGGGACCACACAGGCCAGGTGCGGGTTGCCCACGTCCACCGCGACGCCGCGGTACACGTCGGTCCCGACGGTGACCGTCGAGTCCACACCGAGCCGGGCGGGACCCATCTGCACGCTGACGTCGGCGTCCCGTGCGTCGAACGAATGCACGATCACCGGCCGAGCCCCGGCGCGTGAACCGACGGTGAACTCGTCGGTGCCGGCGAGCCCGGTGGCGCGTAGGTGATGGGCGAAGACCCGGACCCCGTTGCCACACATCTCGGCGATCGAGCCGTCGGCGTTGCGGTAGTCCATGAACCAGTCGTCGGGCGACACCCCGGGGGGCAGCCCGTCGAGGGTGCCCGCGGCGACCAGGGCACCGGCGCGCGAGACCCGGAGCAACCCGTCGGCACCGATCCCCCGCTGCCGGTCACAGATCGCGGCGACCACCTCGGTGGGCAGGTCGAGTTCGGCGGCCGGATCGGTGAGGATCACGAAATCGTTCTGGGTGCCGTGTCCTTTGACGAACTCCCACGCCTGATCGCTGTTCACCCACCCAGGGTAGCGAGCCCAGGACATTCGGCCGCGCGGCCGCCCCGCCCCTCACCCCCTCGGATCGACCGGGAGGGTCAGACCGACGATGGCCCGGCGGCGGTCACCCCGGGCGGATCGTCGAGTGCGGTCAGGGCACGCGAGGTCAGGTCGTCGGCGGCGGCATCGAGCCAGAGCAGCCGATGGTCACGACGGAACCAGCGCCGCTGGCGGCGGACATAGCGGCGTGTGCCGATGAAGGTGAGTTCCTCGGCGTGTGCGAGGTCGTAGTCGCCGTCGAGTGCGGCGAGGACCTGGGCGTAGCCGATCGCACGGCGGGCCGTCACGCCGTCGCGCAGACCGATCTCGGCGAGCGCGGCGACCTCGTCGACCAGCCCGCCGGCGAACATCGCCCGGGTCCGCAGCGCGATCCGCTCGTCCAGTTCCCCGGTCTCCCGGTCGAGTGCGAGAATCCTTGTGCCCCAGCGCGGTTCACCGATGACCGGCGCGGATGCCGCAAACGGCCGCCCGGTGAGCTCCACCACCTCGAGGGCGCGCACGATCCGTCGACCGTCGGTGTCGAGGATCGCCGCGGCCGCGGCCGGGTCGACCTCGGCGAGCCGGCGATGCAGGGCACCCACCCCGATCTCGGCGAGCAGCTCTTCGTAGCGGGCGCGGACCCCCGGGTCGGTGGCCGGGAACCGCCAGTCGTCGAGAAGTCCCTGGATGTAGAGCATGGACCCACCCACGATCACCGGTGTCCGGCCGGCCGCGCGCAGCCGCTCGATGTCGGCGGTGGCCGCGACCTGGTACTGCGCGACGGTCGCCGTCTCGGCGACATCGAGGACGTCGATCTGATGATGCGGGATGCCACGCCGCTCCTCCGGCGGGAGCTTCGCGGTACCGATGTCCATCCCGCGATACTGCTGCATCGCGTCGATGTTGACGATCTCCCCGCCGAGCGCCTCCGCGAGGTCGAGCGCGAGGTCGGATTTGCCGACTGCGGTAGGACCGACGACGGCCACCGGCACCGGCCCGACGACCGGGGTCACGGCGTCCACGTGGCAACCATGTAGCCGACCCCGAACGGCGCGTCGGCGTAGTGGACGTCGGAACGCAGCGGGCGGTCACCGACGAGCGCCGCGGCGACCTGCCACGCGGGCCGGCCACCGACACCCACGGCGCGGCAGTCCACATCGGCCAGGCGGGCGAGCGCCCCACGATCCGCAGAACCGAGTGCTCCGTCGATGTCCTGTTGCAGCGCAACGGCTTCGGCCCGCAAACCCCCGCCCGGCGCCTTGGCCGACAGCGCGGTGGCGCCGTCACCGACCACGAGCACCCCCACCGGGGCCGGGTCGGAATCGATACAGGACGCGAGTGCGGCCCCGATGTCGGCGCAGTGTGCGGGGTCGGCGGCCGGCGCGACGATCACCGGCCGGATCGACTCGACGCCCATCTGCTCGCGCAACCAGCCGGCGATCAGCATGGACAGCGGCAGCCGGGGGTCGAGGGGGCCGGTGGCGGTCGCCGGACCCCGGATGGTCAGGCGCACCGGCAGGTCCACCCCGAATCGCGCGAACGTCCCGGTGACGGGATGACCCGTATCGGCACGTCCCCGATCCGCGCAGTCGGATTCCGATGGTCCGAGATCCCCGTGATCGGCATCCGCACGGCCGGCGCCGTCGGGGCCCTGGTCGGCCGCGCCGACAGCGATCCACGACGACACGCCCGGGGTCGCAGCGGACACCGCGGCCAGCACGGCATCACGGACCGGGGCTGTGTCAACGGCCTCCGGACCGGCCAGTTCGGGGACCAGTAGCGGCGCGCTGGGGACGAAGACCACGGACGCAAGCACGTCAACGACGCTAGTCGACCGGGTCGCGCGATCCGTCGGCAGCGTCCGCCGGCGGAGCCGTCCAACCCCCCGGCCACCGCCGAGCACACCTCCGAAGACCCGCCGGAGAGGGGACATTGCCCGGCTGTGGCCCCATGAGTGCCGCTGGGCTGCTTGAATGGGAAAGATCCCGGCGCACATCGGTGCGGGCCGGGACGCGACAGTGACCGGCAGCCGTGACGCGCGGCAACCACGATGCGGGAGGGCACCTGCGATGACCGGAGAACAGAACACCGCCGGCTCGGACGCCGAGAACACAGCGGCACCGGCGGCCACGTCGGAATCCGGGGCCTCCCCGGCACCGCGTCCGGGACCGAAGCCGGGACCCAAACCGGGTCCGCGACCGCGGCCGGCGCCGGCCGGCCCGGTCACCCCGATCCCGGTGCAGGCCACCGATCCGCATCGTCATGGCCGGATCGACGACGACGGCGTGGTCTGGCTGACCACATCGGCCGGTGAGCGCCGGATCGGTGAATGGCAGGCCGGCTCCCGCGAGGACGGACTGACGCATTTCGCGCGGCGATTCGACGATCTGGCCACCGAGGTCGAGATCCTCGAGGAACGCCTCGCGGCGCGTTCCGGTGATCCGAAGAAGTCCCAGGTCGCTGCGAAGCATCTCCTCGAGTCACTGCCCGACGCCGCCGTCATCGGCGACGTCGACGCACTCGAGAAGCGGTTGTCGAAGATCGTCGGCGCGGCAGACGAGGTGGCCGACACGCTCAAGGCCGAGAAGGAACAGGCCCGGTCATCGGCCATCGCCCGCAAGGAGGAGCTGGCCGCCGAGGCCGAGACGATCGGCGCGGAGTCCACCCAGTGGAAGGTCGCCGGCGATCGGCTGCGCGCGATCCTCGACGAGTGGAAGTCGATCAAGGGCATCGACCGCAAGACCGACGACGTGCTCTGGAAGCGGTACGCCAAGGCGCGTGATGCGTTCAACCGCCGCCGCGGCGCGCACTTCGCCGAGCTCGACCGGGTGCGCGCCGGGGCCAAGGCCCGCAAGGAAGAGCTGATCGCCGAGGCCGAGGCACTCTCGGCGTCCACCGACTGGGGTCCGACCGCGGGCAAGTTCCGCGACCTGCTGACCGAGTGGAAGGCCGCCGGCAGGGCACCCCGCGACGCCGACGAGGCCCTATGGCAGCGGTTCAAGGCCGCCCAGGACGTGTTCTTCGCCGCCCGCAATGCCGTCGCCACCGAGCGGGACGCCGAATTCACCGCAAACGGTCAGGCCAAGGCCGAGCTGCTCGACACCGCCGAGAAGTCGATCGGCGCCGCCCCCGATCTGGAGGCCGCACGCCGAGAGTTCCGCGAGTTCCGCGACAAGTGGGACGAGATCGGCAAAGTGCCCCGGGAGCAGATGCACTCCCTCGAGGGTCGCGCACGCACCCTCGAGAAGAAGATCCGCGACGCCGAGGACGCCCAGTGGCAGCGCACCGATCCCGAGGCCCTGGCCCGTGCGGCACAGTTCGCCGATCGTGCCGCCCAGCTCGAGGACCAGGCCCGTAAGGCCGACGAGCGCGGCAAGGGCCGAGAGGCGCAGAAGTTGCGCGAGCAGGCCTCCCAATGGCACGAGTGGGCGCAGGCCGCGCAGAGCGCGATCGCCGACCGCTGACCTGCCCATCCAACGGTGACCGAACCGTCGAGGAGGGCGGCGACAGAAACCTCGCTACCGCGAGGACACCTGCTCAGCACAAACGATGATCGAGCCGCCGAGGAGCGCAGCGACAAGGCGAGTCGACATCCCCGCAAGCCGAGCCCCGAACGCCACCACCCCCCACATGCTCACCACCCGACGCAACCACCAGAGGTTTCGACAGCCGGCCGACCTCGCTTACCACGACGACGCCCAGCTCAACCAGCACAAACGATGATTGAGCCGCCGAGGAGCGCAGCGACAAGGCGAGTCGAAATCCCCGCAAGGCGAGCCCCGAACGCCACCACCCCCGACATGCTCACCACCCGACGCAACCACCAGAGGTTTCGACAGCCGGCCGGCCTCGCTTGCGCGAGGACGCCCTGCTCAACCAGCACAAACGATGATTGAGCCGCCGAGGAGCGCAGCGACAAGGCGAGTCGAAATCCCCGCAAGGCGAGCCCCGAACGCCACCAGCTCCGAGGTGGCCACGAAGACGCTCTCGCCCACCGGACCAGCGCTCAGTTCGTGTCGTCGTCCTTGGCCGCGTCGGCAGCTGCATCGAGACGTTTGTAGAGGCTCAGGGTCGCCGCCTCGCGGGCCGCGTTCTCCTGACGACGCTGCTGTTCGAGGGCCAGGTGGTAGCTGCTGCGCGCCCACACCACCCGCGACCAGTGGAAGGTCAGCACGAACACCGCGATCCATCCCAGGATCAGGCCCACACCGACACCTGACGGCGGTTCCACACCACCCACGCCGGGGGTGTTGCGGGTCCACCACGCCAGCATGCCCGCCACGCATGCGACCGCGCAGCCGCAGAGGGCGATCCACGCGAGAATCCAGCGCCGGGTCAACAGGGCGAGCATCGAGAACCCGATCCCGAAGACCACGAGCAGCCACACGAACACCCGGGAGGTGATCGCGACCCGCTCGGAGATCGCATCCGGAGACATGGTGAGCACGTCCAGGCCGCTGGCCGACCCGGTGTGCGGCAGCACCAGCGACACCATCGCCACCAGCACGGCCACCGCGACCACGATGCCGCGGGCACCGGGGTCGATCTCGCCGGCCACCTTGCGTTCGGCGCGACGCAGATCCTTCTCGTATCCCGCCAGGGCATCGGTCGGGGAAAGATCCGCCCGGCCGTCCGGCTCGCGCCGGTTGGTCTCGTCGCTGTCGCTCACTGTGTCCTCGTTTCCCCGGCGGGCACACCACAGCCCCCGGATTCGCAGCCGCCACCAGCGGAGACGGAAGTGCTCGGGCCGATGCCGGGGATTCCCAGTCCCACACCGACCGGCGGTGTGGTCGGGGTCCGGCTGGCCTCCACGGCGTCGCCGGCGCGAGTGCGCCGATGCGAGCCGATCCCGGAGTCGGCCATCAGATGGTGCGGTGCGGCGTCGGTCACCACGGTGGTGACGATGTCGCCCGGACGGATCGCCGAGGCGAACTCCCCCGGCCGGAAGTGCACCAGACGACCGTCACGGGCCCGTCCGGTCATGCGGTGGGCATCGGCCGACTTGCGGGTGGCGTCGGCGGCTACCAGCAGCTCCACCTCACGGCCGACGATCGCCTGGTTCTCCGACAGACAGATGCTCTCCTGCAGTGCGATCAGTCGCTGGTAACGGTCCCGGACGACATCCGGCGGCACCTGATCGGCCATGGTTGCGGCCGGTGTACCCGGACGCGGCGAGTACTGGAAGGTGAACGCGCTGGCGAAGCGGGCCTGCGCCACCACGTCGAGGGTCTCGGCGAAGTCCTCCTCGGTCTCACCCGGGAAGCCGACGATGATGTCGGTGGTGATCGCGGCGTGCGGCATCGCCGACCGCACCTTCTCGAGGATGCCGAGGAACTTGGTTCGACGGTAGCTGCGACGCATGGCGCGCAGGACGCGGTCGGAGCCGGACTGCAGCGGCATGTGCAGCTGGGGGCACACATTCGGGGTCTGGGCCATCGCCTCGATCACGTCATCGGTGAACTCCGCGGGATGCGGCGAGGTGAATCGCACACGCTCGAGCCCGTCGATGTCGCCGCAGGCGCGCAACAACTCGGCAAAGGCACCGCGGTTGCGGGGCTGCTCCGGGTCGGCGAAGGACATGCCGTAGGCGTTGACGTTCTGGCCGAGCAGGGTCACCTCGAGCACACCGGCCTCGACGAGCGCCTGGACCTCGGCGAGGACGTCTCCCGGGCGGCGGTCGACCTCTTTGCCGCGCAGCGACGGCACGATGCAGAACGTGCAGGTGTTGTTGCAGCCCACCGACACCGACACCCAGCCGGAGTAGGCGGAATCACGCTTGGCGGGCAGCGTCGACGGGAACGCCTCGAGGGCGTCGCGGATCTCGACCTGCGCAGCCTCGTTGTGGCGGGCGCGGTCGAGCAGGGCCGGGAGCGACCCGATGTTGTGCGTGCCGAACACCACGTCCACCCACGGGGCGCGGCGTAGAACGACGTCCTTGTCCTTCTGGGCCAGGCATCCGCCGACGGCGATCTGCATGCCGGGGCGGCGCTGCTTGACCGGTGCGAGGTGCGAGAGATTGCCGTACAGCTTGTTGTCGGCGTTCTCGCGGATGGCGCAGGTGTTGAACACGACCAGATCCGCGTCGTCATCGGCGTCGGCCCGCACGTACCCGGCGTCTTCGAGGAGACCCGCGATGCGCTCGGAATCGTGCACGTTCATCTGGCAGCCGTAGGTGCGGACCTGATAGCGGCGCACCGAGCCGGTGCGCTCGTCGGCGCCGACCGCCGGCTCGGACAGAGAGATGCTCACATCGATCCAGGGTACGTGGCGCACGCAAATCGCCTCGTCGGGTGACCGCGTGCGCCGATTCGGTTACATCGGAGAAAAAGTGCGTGTCGTTAACCGACACGCCACCAGGTGTACTCGCTAGGGTCTGCAGAATATGACCGGATCACCGACCCAGGTACCGGAGCCGTCGGCCACTGCCACCGCTCCTCCGATGATCGTGATGAAGGACGTACAAAAGCACTTCGGGGAATTGCATGTCCTCAAGGACATCAACCTCGAGGTTCCCAGGGGCCAGGTCGTCGTCGTCCTCGGCCCGTCCGGTTCGGGGAAGTCGACGCTGTGTCGCACCATCAACCGGCTCGAACCGATCGACTCCGGCGACATCCTGATCGAGGGGAAGTCGCTGCCCGCCGAGGGCAAGGATCTCGCCCGGCTGCGCGCCGACGTCGGGATGGTCTTCCAGTCGTTCAACCTCTTCGCCCACAAGACGATCCTGCAGAACGTGACCCTCGCACCCACCAAGGTGCGCAAACAGTCCAAGTCCGAGGCCAATGCCCGGGCCCTCGAACTTCTCGACCGGGTGGGCATCGCCAGCCAGAAGGACAAGTATCCCGCCCAGCTGTCGGGCGGTCAGCAGCAGCGCGTCGCGATCGCCCGCGCGCTGGCGATGAACCCCAAGATCATGCTGTTCGACGAGCCGACCTCCGCTCTCGACCCGGAAATGGTCACCGAGGTCCTCGACGTCATGGTGTCGCTGGCCAAGGAGGGCATGACGATGCTGGTGGTGACCCACGAGATGGGATTCGCCCGCCAGGCCGCCGATCGCGTGATCTTCATGGCCGACGGCGCCGTGATCGAGGACACCGACCCGGACACGTTCTTCGACCATCCGAAGACCGACCGCGCCAAGGACTTCCTCGGCAAGATCCTGGGCCACTGACATGGGCCGTGAACCGCACAGCACCCGCACCAGAAGCAGGGGCGTCGTCGGTCTGATCGTGGTGGTCGGGGCACTGCTCGCGGCCACACTGACCGCCTGCGGCAACACCGAACCCCGCAACCTGATCGACTCGATCCGCAGTGGCAAGGTCACCCTCGGTACCAAGTACGACCAACCCGGACTCGGTATCCGCAACCCCGACAAGTCCGTGACCGGCTTCGACCCGTCGGTGTCGACGTTCGTGGTGAACCACATCGCCGACGAGCTCGGGGTGGCCCACCCGGAGATCACCTGGCGCGAGACACCGTCGGCGCAGCGCGAGACGCTGATCAACAACGGTGAGGTCGACATGATCGCCGCCACCTACTCGATCAACGCGGCCCGCGCCAAGAAGGTCGACTTCGCCGGACCGTACCTGATCAACTATCAGGGACTGCTCGTCCGCGCCGACGACAACTCGATCACCTCGCTCACCGATCTCGACACCGGCCACAAGAAGCTCTGCTCGGTCACCGGTTCGACCCCCGCGCAGAATGTGAAGGCACAGTTGCCGTCGGTGCAGTTGCAGGAGTACGACTCGTACTCCTCATGCGTGGAGGCGTTGCGCCGCAGCAAGGTCGACGCGATGACCACCGACGAGGTGATCCTCGCCGGCTACGCCAATTTCTACCCGGGTGAATTCAAGATCGTCGGGATGACCTACCCCAAGGACGCCTGCGTCAAGGATGTCCTCAAGACCGCGGGCACCCCGTTCTCCAAGGAGAACTACGGCATCGGCATGGCCAAGCAGTACCCCGACGCGGTGGTCGCGGTGAACAAGGCCCTGCAGGAGATGATCGAGTCCGGAGCCTGGGACAAGGCGCTGCGTGCGGCCATCGGCAACGCCTACGTCGACGAGATGATCGCCCGTGCCGAGCTCGACCCCAAGTACAAGTTCTTCCCCGCCCCGAGCGTCGAGACGGTCGAGGGCATCACCAATCCGACCACGACTCCCACGCCGTGCCCGGCGGACCTGAGCTGAATCGAGGGGTGAACACAGATGAGTGAACTCTGGTCCGACATGGGGCCACAGCTGTGGCCCGCATTCTGGGTGACCATCCAACTGACCTTCTGGTCGGCGATCGGCGCGCTGATCTTGGGCGTGGTGCTCGCCGCCATGCGGGTGTCGCCGGTGCCGGTGATGCGCTGGTTCGGTGCGACCTATGTCAACATCGTCCGCAACACCCCGCTGACCCTGATCGTGTTGTTCTGTTCGATCGGCCTCTACCAGAACCTCGGTCTCGCACTGGCCCCCGACAACGAGAACTTCATCAAGAACAACAACTTCTGGCTGGCGGTCACCGGCTTCATCCTCTACACCGCGACCTTCGTGTGCGAGACACTACGGTCCGGGTTCAACACCGTCCCGATGGGGCAGGCGGAGGCGGCCCGGTCGCTCGGTCTGCCGTTCACCCAGGTGTTCGGCATCATCGTGCTCCCGCAGGCCATGCGGGCGGTGATCGGTCCGCTCGGCAGTGTGCTGATCGCGCTGACCAAGAACACCACGATCGCCTCGGTCATCGGAGTGAGTGAGGCGTCGCTGCTGATGAAGGAGGAGATCGAGACGTACTCCGATCAGATCGTCGCGATCTTCATCATCATCGCGGTCGGATTCATGATCATCACCCTTCTCGAGGGAGCCGTCTTCGGCTACCTCGCCAAGCGACTGGCGGTGAAGCGATGAGTGGTGCAACAGTCCTCTACGACGCGCCCGGGCCGAAGGCCAGGATCCGCAATGCGATCATCGCGGTGGTGTTCGTCGCGATCATCATCGCAGTGGTGGCTTATGTGCTGGTGGTGCTGGCCGGCAACGACCAGCTCACCTCGGACAAGTGGAATCCGTTCATCATCGGAACCACATGGACCACCTACATCCTGCCCGGCCTGTGGGGCACGTTGAAGGCGGCATTGCTGTCGATCGTGCTCGCGATGATCCTCGGCTCGGTCCTCGGGATCGGCCGGTTGTCCGATCACGCGTGGGTGCGGGCCCTCGCCGGTGTGTTCGTCGAGGTGTTCCGTGCCATCCCGGTACTGATCCTGATGATCTTCGCCTACTACCTGTTCGCCGACTACGCGGTGTTCCCGTCATCGCAGCTGGCATTCGCAGCGGTGGTCACCGGCCTGACGCTCTACAACGGGTCGGTGATGGCCGAGATCCTGCGCTCGGGCATCCAGTCCCTGCCGAAGGGGCAGTCCGAGGCATCGATGGCGCTGGGCCTGCGCAAGTCGCAGATGATGCGGATCATCCTGCTCCCCCAGGCGATCACCGCGATGCTCCCGGCACTCATCTCGCAGATGGTGATCGCTCTCAAGGACTCCGCCCTCGGCTACGCCATCGGGTACGTCGAGGTGGTCCGGTCGGGTATCCAGTCGGCGTCGTACTACGGCAACTACCTGCCCGCGCTGATCGTCGTCGCGATCGTGATGATCGTGATCAACTTCGGTCTGTCGTCGCTGGCCACCTTCGTCGAGAAGACCCTGCGGCAAGGTCGTCGGAGGACGGCCGCCGCCGACCCCGAGGAGGCCGACATCGCGGCCTCGGAGAACCTGCCGACCTTCGGGAAGTAGGCGGTCACACCGCAACCCGGACACCGACAGCGCTCGCCGGCCACGCAGTGGTCGGCGAGCGCTGTGCGTCGGTGATCAGTGGTCGGTGATCACTGGTCGACGAGCGCTTCGTGGAGCGCCTCACCGACCACATCGAGGGCCATCGACTGTGGGTAGCCGCGCCGGACGAGCATCCCGGCGAGTCGGCGGCGCTGTTTGTCCCGCGCCCCGCGGTCGGCGAGTGCTTCGTCGATCACCCGCGGCGTGAGTTTGCGGTCCACCAACCGACGGGCGACGGACCGCTCGTCGGCCGGGTCGATGTCGGACAACGCCGACTCGATGGTGGATGCATCGACGCCCTTCGCCTTGAGCTCGTGCCGTAGCGCCACCCGGCCGCGGCCGGAGTTCGCGCCGCGGGAACGCACCCATTCGGTGGCGAAGTCCTCGTCGTCGAGGAGGCCGGCCTTGTCCAGGCGGCCCATCACGTCGTCGACGGTGTCGGCGTCGAATCCCCGGCGCGTGAGGCGTTCCCGCATCTCGTTACGGGAACGAGCCCGCACCCCGAGCAGTCGCAGCGCCGCATCCCAGGCGCTGGGTTGCTTGCGTCCGTCGGTGTCCGGGCTCGTCGTGTCGTGCGGGTCGATGACGGTTCCGATCAGAACTCGACCGGAGCCGGGGCGACGTCGTCGGCGTCGACGGTGGCGCCGATGCCGAGCTTCTCCTTGATCTTCTTCTCGATCTCGTCGCGGACGTCGGTGTTCTCCCGCAGGTACTTGCGGGCGTTCTCCTTGCCCTGTCCGAGCTGATCGCCCTCGTAGGTGAACCACGAGCCGGACTTGCGGACGAAGCCCTCGGCCACGCCCATGTCGATCAGCGACCCCTCCTTGCTGATGCCCTGGCCGTAGAGGATGTCGAACTCGGCCTGCTTGAACGGCGGGGCGACCTTGTTCTTGACGACCTTGACGCGGGTGCGGTTGCCGACCGCGTCGGTGCCGTCCTTGAGGGTCTCGATCCGGCGGACGTCCAGACGCACCGACGAGTAGAACTTCAGGGCCTTACCACCGGTCGTGGTCTCGGGTGAACCGAACATCACGCCGATCTTCTCGCGCAGCTGGTTGATGAAGATGGCGGTGGTCTTGGAGTTGCTCAGCGCCGAGGTCATCTTCCGCAGCGCCTGGCTCATCAGGCGGGCCTGCAGACCGACGTGCGAGTCGCCCATCTCACCCTCGATCTCGGCCTTGGGCACGAGCGCCGCCACCGAGTCGATGACCAGGATGTCGAGGGCTCCGGAACGGATCAGCATGTCGGCGATCTCCAACGCCTGCTCACCGGTGTCCGGCTGCGACACCAGCAGGGCGTCGGTGTCGACGCCGAGACGTGCGGCGTAGTCGGGGTCGAGGGCGTGCTCTGCGTCGATGAACGCCGCGATACCGCCCTGGGCCTGGGCGTTGGCGACCGCATGCAGGGCGACGGTGGTCTTACCCGACGATTCCGGGCCGTAGATCTCGACGACACGGCCGCGGGGCAGTCCGCCGATGCCGAGTGCGACGTCCAGGGCGATGGAGCCGGTGGGAATCACCTCGATCGGCTGGCGCGTCTCCTCACCGAGTCGCATCACCGATCCCTTGCCGAAGCTCTTGTCGATCTGGGCCAGGGCCAGATCGAGTGCCTTCTCACGATCCTGGGGTGCTGCTGCCATGGTCTCTCCTCGAGTCGTCCGCCGGGGCTTCCGGGGGGTGTTCATACGTATCCGTTCTGCGGGTTGCCGTTGCCATCGCGTACGCGACTGCCGATGTCGCAACGCACGCTACGCAACGGGTCCGACAATTTCATTTGACGCACGGACACCCGCCACGGTTCCGCCTTCATCCAGGATGAGGGAACATCTGTTCGATGACAAGTAGGGCGTGCCGCGTGTCGCAGCCGACCCGCACCGTCACAGTGGTCGCCCGTCGTCGATGATCACCTCCGACGGTCGCCCCGGTCGATCACCCGCCCCGGTCGATCACCCGGCCCGGTCACCACAGGGATGAGATCACCACAGGTGGCGGGGGACGTCGAAGTCGCGGCAGATCGCCACCCACACGTCCCGTGGGTCCACTCCGGCCTCGATCGCCTGCGCGCCGGTTCGGCCGCCGAGTTCGGTGAGCACGTGGTCGGTGAGGATCGCATCGGCCGACATCGTGCCGAACTGTTCGGTGACCCGTTCGGTGAACTCGGTCAATCGCATCGTCACAGATCTCCTCGCTGTCCATCCCGGGTGTGCCGCAGGCCGGCCCGGACATACCACCGCGCGATGCGCACCGGATCGGCCACATCGGCGACGCTCGCGGCGACCCGGGCCGCTGCGGCAGCATACGACCGCTCACCGATCACCCGGTTCACCGCCTCGGCCACCGCCTCGACGGTCAGCGGGCGCACCAGCATCCCGCTGCCCTGCCGGGCCACCCGGTTGGCCAGTTCCCACTGATCGCCACCGCCGGGGACGGTGATCACCGGTACCCCGGCGAGCAGTGCCTTGGACAGCATCCCGTGCCCTCCGCCACAGATCACCAGGTCGGCCTCGGCGAGCAACAGGTCCTGTCGGCCCAACCCGGCGACCACTGGCCGGCCGTACCCTTCGAGCATCTCGTCCGAGGGCGGGGTGAGCGACGAGATCACCACGCGCACCACGGGTTCGGTGTTCACGGTCCGTAGTGCCTCGAGTACCACCGACACCATGTCGGGAGCCCCGATCTCGGCCGTCGAGGGCGCCACCATGATCAGCGGGCCGTCCCCCGGCGGCGGCGTGAACGCCTCGGTGGTGGGCTCCCACAGCAGCGGTCCGATCAGATGTGCCGACTCCGGCCAGTCGGGTCGTGGCACCTCCAACCCGGGCAGTGTCGCGACCATCCGCGGCACCGGTGCCGCCGGCGTCGCCGACAATCCGATCGAGGTGCGCGCCCGTGCCCGCTGACGGTCACCGGCGCGCACCGAGACGTTCGACGCCGCCCGCAACAGCCCGTCGCGCACCCGGCCCCGGACGCCGGTCCCGGCGGCCATCCCGGTGCCGATCGGCGGGAGCCCGCGCGAGGGCAGGTACAGCGGATGCGGCGACAGCTCGATGGCCGGGATCCCGGCGAGTTCGGCGGCCCACAGCCCGGCCACGGTGATCACGTCGGAGATCACGAGGTCGACGCCGCGGGTCGCGAGGACCGGTGCGAGATGAACCGCCATCCGGGCTGCCCGCACACTCAATTTGGCGCCGGCATCCTCGTCGTCATCGTCGACGGTCGCCGGCAACCCCGGGAGTTCGGCGACCTCCACACCGCGGGCCGCGGCCACGTCGTACCACTGCAGCCCGGTGTAGACGACCGCCGAGATGTCTTGTGCCGCAAACAGTTCCGCGAGCGCGAAGGCGGGAAAGGCGTGGCCGGCGTCGGGGCCGGCAACAATCGCGACCTTCAGCTGCCGGCCTGCGGGGGCTCGGTGGTGGGCTTGGTCAGACCCGGTCCGGCGGGCTGCGCGTTGGGGGTTGCGGCGCCACCGGCGGGCAGCGACCCCCCGGACATACTCGCGCGGATCTGCTCCAGACGTGCATGACCGGCCATCTGGACCCCGGCCTGCTCCACCTCGGCCATCCGGCCCTGCACCGAGTTCTTGGCCAGCTCGGCCGAGCCCAGTGCATTGGCATAGCGACGTTCGATCTTCTCACGCACCTGGTCGAGGCTCGGGGTGTTGCCCGGCACCGACAGCTCGCTCATCTGGTTCAGCGAGGCCGAGACCTGCTCCTGCATCTTGGCCTGCTCGAGTTGGCTGAGCAGCTTGGAGCGCTCGGCGAGCTTCTGCTGCAGCATCATCGCGTTGCGCTCGACGGCCTGCTTGGCCTGCTGCGCGGCCTGCAGCGACTGATCGTGCAGCGATTTGAGATCCTCGACGCTCTGCTCGGCGGTCACCAGCTGCGCGGCGAAGGCCTCGGCGGCGTTGGTGTACTCCCCCGCTTTCTGGACGTCACCGGCCGCGGCGGCCTGATCGGCGAGGGTCAGCGCCTGGCGGGTGTTGGCCTGCAACCGCTCCACCTCTTCGAGCTGACGGTTGAGCTTCATCTCCAGCTGACGCTGATTGCCGATCACCGAGGCCGCCTGCTGCGACAGCGCCTGGTGCTGACGCTGGGCATCCTCGATGGCCTGCTGGATCTGGATCTTCGGGTCCGCGTTCTCGTCGATCTTCGCGTTGCCGAGTGCCATCAGGTAGCGCCACATCTTCACGAACGGGTTCGCCATGCTTCTCGTCCACTCCATTCCGGGTTTCACGACCACCGTGCGGCGACAGGATTCGCGCAGCACCGGATCGGGGTCTGAGGGGTTCGCAGCTCTGGGTCTCGTAGCCTCGCACACCAATCTAGCGTCTCGGGACGTACCCGCGGTGCCGACCGGCATTCAGTCGATCGAGTGGCGCACCCTCAGGCCGCGGCGAGCGTGGCGGTGCGGTGATGGACCTCGGGTGCGGCGATGACGACCTTCGAGGCGATCGCCGCGTCGGACTCGACCCCGGCCGCCACGACGGCGGCATCGCGCTCCACACCGACCCTGTCCGCACCCACTGCGACGGGTTCGGGCCGCATGGCGGCGCCCACCTCGAGCAGCAGATCGGCGATCTCGACGTCGAGGGCATCACAGATGGAGGCGAGCAGTTCGCTCGACGCCTCCTTCTGGCCGCGTTCGACCTCGGACAGATATCCCAGGCTCACCCGGGCATCGGTGGACACCTCACGCAACGTTCGGCCCTGCTGGGTCCGAACCCGGCGCAGGCTGTCGCCGAGCGCCTCTCGCAAGAGCATCGCCATCGGGTCTCCTCTCGTAATCCCGGCCCGCCAACCCAATCACGGGCGACCGGCCATGGATGCAACGTCCGGGAGCACTCTCGCGTTCCCGGTGCGTCACGTTCCCGGCTCCACCGTGCCGTCGTCACCCTGCCGGTGATCGTCGCGCGGTGTGGACGACAGTAGTCGAAGATGTCGGTGGTCGCCGCACGGTATCGGGCGCGTCGCGGGCGGATCGGTCCGATGTTCGCTCAGGGCGCAGTGCCGACACGGGCACCGGCGCGCAACCGGATCGCCTGCCAGACGTAGTCGAGGCCGGTCGCCATGGTGATCACGACCGCCACCCACATGATCACCATCGCACTGGTGTGCCAGAACCCGCTGAGCGGTAACAGCAGCAGGCCGATACCGATCGCCTGCAGCAACGTCTTGAGCTTGCCGCCGCGACTGGCCGGGATGACACCGTGCCGCAGGACCCAGAACCGCAGTGCGGTCACACCGAGTTCGCGGACCAGGATGATCGCGGTGACCCACCACGTCAGTTCTCCGAGGATCGACAGGCTGACCAGCGCCGCACCGATCAACGCCTTGTCGGCGATCGGGTCGGCCATCTTGCCGAAATCGGTGACCAGGCCACGTCCACGGGCCAGCCGGCCGTCGATGTGATCGGTCACCGCGGCGACCCCGAACACGAGGGCCGCGGCCACGCGCCACCAGGTCTCGTGGCCGCCCTGGGCGAACAGCACGACGACGAACACCGGGACCAGGATGATCCGGAACACCGTCAGCGCATTGGCGATGTTGACCACCGGTACCGCGTCGACGGGGTCGGCGATGTGATCGGGCCCACGTCCGACGTCGGCCAGGCCCTGTTCGTGCACCGCCCGGCGCATCCGGTCGGTCATGTGCAGGCACCTCGGTCCGTGGTGGTCGCCACAGACCGCCGCTCATTCGATCGCACGATCACCAGGGTATCGGCCCGTCCACCTGCACCGGTCGGCGGATCCGCGCCGCGCCGGCGGACACGCGGACGACACCGGTCGTACCTTCGGACACGAACGCCTCCCGGTGGAGGCAAGATTGACCGCATGCACAACGATGACGACGTCGATCTCGCACCCTCCGGTGCGCCGGAACCCACCCCGCGGCCCGCGGACACCCGACCCGACGTCGTCGTCCGCCGCGCCCGCACCTCCGACGTCCCCACCATCAAGGCCCTGATCGACCAGTACGCCGGCCGCATCCTGTTGGAGAAGAACCTCGTCACCCTCTACGAGTCGGTTCAGGAGTTCTGGGTGGCCGACGTCGACGGCACCGTGGTCGGCTGCGGCGCCCTCCACGTGCTGTGGAGCGACCTCGGCGAGGTCCGCACGGTGGCCGTCGACTCGAGCTGTTCGGGACGCGGGATCGGGCACCTGCTCGTCGGCCGGCTGATGGACGTGGCGCGCGAGCTGCAACTCGATCGCGTGTTCGTGCTCACCTTCGAGACCGCCTTCTTCGGCCGTCACGGGTTCCGCGAGATCGAGGGAACCCCGGTGACCAAGGAGGTCTACGAGGAGATGTGCCGCTCGTACGACACCGGTGTGGCCGAGTTCCTCGACCTCAGCTACGTCAAGCCCAACACCCTCGGCAACACCCGTATGCTCGCGGATCTGTATGCCGAACCCCGGACCGGGTAGTACCCGGACCCGGCAGTACCCCGAACCCGTGGTACCCGGGCCCCGCGGCGTCCGGACCCGGTGACGGCCGGCTCCGGTGGTACACCCGACAACCCACAACCGTGGACACCCGTCCCCGAGACCGATCCCGACACCCAGGAGTGACACATGGCGACCTTCGCAGTCCACTACAGCTACGGCCCGGCCAAGGCCGCGATCCGCGACCGACTGCGCCCCGACCACCGCCGGTGGCTCGGCGAGGAGAACAAGGCGGGCAACGTGCTGCTGGTGGGCCCGTACACCGACGGCACCGGTGCGCTGCTGCTGGTGCGCGCCGAGGGCGGACTCGACGGCGCCGAGGCCTTCATCGCCAACGATCCGTTCATCGCCGGGGAGGCCGTCGACGCCGTCCGCGTGATCGAGTGGACCCAGGTCTACGGGCCGTTCACCGAATCCTGAGGCCGCGTCGCGTCCGGGGACCCGCCCGGCCCGTCATGGTCGTCGCCGGACCACCGTGACCGCAGCAGGCTCGCGACGGTGGTGATCGCGAGGGTCGCCACGATCACGCCCAGCGACAGCGGAGTGCTGATCTCCGGCACCGCGACATGCTCACCACCGTTGACGAACGGCAGCGTGTTCTCGTGCAGGGCGTGCAGCACCAGCTTGACGCCGATGAACGCGAGGATGAACGACAGTCCCATCGACAGGTATACGAGTCGGTCCAGCAGCCCACCGAGCAGGAAGTACAGCTGCCGCAGACCCATCAGGGCGAAGGCATTGGCGGTGAACACCAGGTACGGCTCGGCGGTCAGACCGTAGATCGCGGGGATCGAGTCCAGCGCGACGAGCACGTCGGTGAAGCCGATGACGATGAGCACCACCAGCATCGGGGTCACCATGCGCTTGCCGTTCACCTTGGTGAACAAGCGGTCGCCGTCGTAGTCGTCGGTGGTGCGGAGGTACTTCTTGAGGAACCGTTCCAGACGCGTCTCGCGCTGTTCCTCGTGATCGACCGGGTCGTCGCTCTCGCGCAGCAGCTTCACCGCGGTCAGGATCAGGAACAGACCGAACAGGTAGAACACCCAGCTGTAGGCGCTGATCGCGGCGGCACCGACGGCGATGAATCCGGCGCGCATGACCAGGGCCATCACGATACCGAGCAGCAGCACCTTCTGTTGATACTCACGGGGCACCGCGAATCTCGCCATGATGATGACGAAGACGAACAGGTTGTCCACCGAGAGGGCCTTCTCGGTGACATAGCCGGCGAAGAACTCACCGCCGTAGGTCGAGCCCCACTTCCACCACACGAAGCCGCCGAAGGCGATCGCGACGGTGATGTAGACCGCCGACCAGAACCCGGATTCCTTCAGGGACGGGGCGTGGGGGACCCGGACGTGGGAGAAGAAGTCGAAGACGAAGAGACCGAGGATCACCAGACAGGTGATGATCCACAGGGTGGGCGAGACATGCATGGGTGCGACCTACCTCCAGCGCGCAGCACAATGGTTGCGATGCCGGAGGTCTCTCCCACCGATGACGACGACTCTCGATCACCGGCCGGCGCCCCGGAGCGGCGGTCACGTCGACGATCTGCGTCGGGTGACCGGCGACCGTACTGACGGGAACGCCGTGAGAAGGGGATACTCCCCTCCAAGATCGTTGCCCAGCCTAACGCATCCGGGCATCCACCGCACAGTCGTGGTGGATGCCCGGATGCGACCGCATTCGATCCGGGCCGGTCGATCAGCCCGCCTCGCCGGCCGGCTCATCGTCCCCGCCGCCGGTGATCGAGGCGATCACACCGGCGAGGTCGTCGGGTTTCACCAGCACCTCGCGGGCCTTGGACCCCTCGCTCGGGCCCACCACGCCACGGGTCTCCATCAGGTCCATCAGACGACCGGCCTTGGCGAAGCCGACACGCAGCTTGCGCTGCAGCATCGATGTCGACCCGAACTGGCTCGACACGACCAGCTCGATGGCCTGCAGCAGGTCGTCGAGATCGTTGCCGATGTCGGAGTCGATGTCCTTCTTGTCGCCGGCCTTGGCAGTGGTGACGCCCTCGGTGTACTCCGGCTCGGCCTGTTCCTTGGTGTAGTCGACGACCCCGGCGATCTCCTCGTCGGTGATGAACGCACCCTGCATGCGGACGGGTTTGTTGGCGCCCATCGGCAGGAACAGCCCGTCGCCCATCCCGATCAGCTTCTCTGCACCGGGCTGATCCAGGATGACGCGCGAGTCGGTCAGCGACGACGTCGCGAACGCCAGCCGCGACGGCACGTTGGTCTTGATCAGGCCGGTCACCACGTCCACCGACGGGCGCTGCGTGGCCAGCACCAGGTGGATACCCGCGGCCCGCGCCTTCTGGGTGATCCGGACGATCGCGTCCTCGACGTCGCGCGGGGCGGTCATCATCAGATCGGCGAGCTCGTCGACGATCGCAACGATGTACGGGTACGGCTTGTAGACGCGTTCGGAGCCGAGTGGGGTGGTGATCTCCCCCGAGCGCACCTTGGCGTTGAAGTCGTCGATGTGCCGCACCCGCGACGCCTTCATGTCCTGATACCGCTGCTCCATCTCCTCGACCAGCCAGGCGAGCGCAGCCGCGGCCTTCTTGGGCTGGGTGATGATCGGGGTGATCAGGTGCGGGATGCCCTCGTACGGGGTCAGCTCCACCATCTTCGGGTCGATCAGGATCATCCGCACCTGATCCGGGGTGGCCCGGGTCAGCAACGAGACCAGCATCGAGTTGACGAAGCTCGACTTACCCGAACCGGTGGAACCGGCGACCAGCAGGTGCGGCATCTTCGCCAGGTTGGCGCTGACGAAGTCGCCCTCGATGTCCTTGCCCAGGCCGATCACCAGGGGATGCGAGTCCTTCCGAGTCGACGGCGCAGTGAGCACATCGGCCAGGCGGACCATCTCACGGTCGGAGTTGGGCACCTCGATACCGACCGCCGACTTGCCCGGGATCGGGGCGAGCAGGCGGACGTTGTCGGTGGCGACGGCGTAGGCGATGTTGCGCTGCAGCGCGGTGATCTTCTCGACCTTGACGCCGGGCCCGAGCTCGACCTCGTAGCGGGTCACCGTCGGTCCACGGGTGTAACCGGTGACCGCGGCGTCGATCTTGAACTGCTCGAGGACGCCGGTGATCCGGTCGATCATGTCGTCATTGGATCGACTGCCCTGCTTGGGTGGCTCACCGTCGATCAGCAGACTGGTGGGCGGCAGCCGGTAATCGCCCTCGGTGGGTTCCACCGCGAACGCCATGGCGTCGTCATCGTCATCGGTGTCGAGCGGGACCGCCGTAACCTTCGATGCCGGAACCTTCGAGGCCGACGCAGCGCTCGCGGCCGCACGGGCCTGTGCTGCCCGGCTCTCGGTGGGCCGGCCCTCGCCTGCACGGGACGCAGTCGGGCGTGTGGGCGCCTCGGGTCGCGAGGCCGCTCGTCGGCCGGCTGCGCGGGATCGGGGTGACGGGACATCGTCGCCGAGCGGTTCGGTGGGCAGGTCGGCCATGGTCGGATCATCGAGGGTCGGATCATCGAGGGTCGGATCATCGAGGGTCGCGTCGGCGTCATACGGATCTGTATCGAACCCGCGTGCCCCGAAGGTGGCCCCCGACTCGTCATCGAGGCGCTCGGTGACCGCCGACGACAGCACCTCACCCGAGGTGGCCGGCCTGCGTGACCGACGCGCACGCCGCGGCGGATCGTCGGCGGCATCCGGCGGGTAGTTGTCGTACGGATCCGACGACCACGAGGGACGGTCGGCGGCCCGGGACGACCAGCGGTCATCGCGATCGTCGGCGTCGTCGGCGTCGGCGTCGGAGTCGTCCCACTCGGCGTCGTCGTCCCAGGGCACGTCGCCGTCCCCGTAACCGTCGTCCCCGTACCCGGCCCGGCCGTCGTCGTCGACGTAGCCCAGTCCCAGGTAGCCGCGTGTGGTGTCGAGCACCTCGCGAACGGTGCGGCCACTGAGGATGAGGGTGCCGAAGGCCATGCACAGCAACAGGATCGGCACCGACACCCAGGCGGTCACCCCGCTGGTGAGCGGCGTACCGACGGCGTAGCCGAGGAAGCCGGCGGCCGACGACCGGCCGGTGAGGTCGGTCGGTGAGCCGCACACGAGGTGGATCAGGCCGAGGAACGGCAGCACGATCAGCAGACCGGCGCCGAAGTAGCGGCCGCGCTGTGCCGGATTCGGTGGGCGGCGCATCAGGATGATCGCGGCGACGCCGAGCGCCACCGGGACCAGCACCGCGGGCCAGCCGATGATCGCGCGGATGAAGGCGTCGATGAACGCACCCACCGGCCCGGCGGCGCCGAACCAGACGCCCGCAGCGATCAGGACGGCGATCGCGAGGACCGCCAGTGCGGTGCCGTCCCGACGATGGGTGTGGCCGTCGTGACCGGCCGGGTGCGTGTCGAGGCCCTCGTCGTCGCCGTCGAGATCGTCGAACAGATCGTCGTCGGACGCTCCTCGGCCATCGGACCGTCCACCGCGGCTCCCGGCGCCACGACCGCCGCCGACGCGGGCCACTCCCCCGACCCCGCGGGCCAGCAGCGACCAGCCGGCACCGACACCCTTGCCGACGCCTCTGCCGACCGCCCCCGCGGCAGCACCGGCCGTGCGACCGCCGGAGCGTCGCGAGATGTCGGCGGATGCGGCGGCACCCGACCGCGACCGGGTCGATCCGGATCTCTGCGACCGTGAGGAGGTCGCCGCGCCGGCCTTTCCGCCGCCGCTGCGGCCATTGCCGGCCTTTCCGCCGCCGCTGCGGCCATTGCCGGACTTGCCGCCCGCCCCTTGGGTACCGGCACTCGACCGGCCACCCCCGGAAGTGGTCCGGACGCGTCCGGCCGAGGCCGAACGGGTCCCGGAACCGGACGAACGCGCACCCGAGCGGGACGACCCCGCGGTGGAACCCCCGCGTGCCGACTCCGCCTTCTTTGCCCCCGTGGCGCGCGATGAAGACGTGCGCGTACCCGTGCTCGCTCTCGAAGCCATGCGGACAGACTAGTCGCCGACCGCCTCGCGAGTCACACAGGCAACACTGGCAACACGGTCATGTGTCGAAGTTGTAACCGTGACGCCCCGATCGGCCCGGAATCCGGCCACTGTCCGGGTTCAGAAGCCGTGCAACGTGCCCCGAACCGCGGCGATCGCATCCGGATCCCCGTCGAAGGTCACCACCGCCGGGGATCGACCGGTCATGAACAGCAGGAGCTCACCTATGCGACCGGTGACGGTCACCTCCGGCCCCGCTCCCCCACCGGCCACCTCGGTGCCGTCGGGGGTACGCAGGTGCACCCGCGCGGGCGCCGAGCGCAACGTCATGCGGGCCATCGACCTCACTTGAGTGGTCAGGGACTTCTCCAACGCCGACGACAACACCCGCGGCTGCCAATCACTGTCGGGGTCGACCCCGCCGCGCAGCACGTCCTCGTGATGAATGAACATCTCGGCCAGGTTGGCCCAGCGGTCCACCAGTTTCATCGGCGAGTACAGCGGCGGACCGTCGGCGATCTGCCCGAGCAGGATGTCGAAGTCGGTGCCCCCGGACACCGACTTCTGGACCCGGTCGGTGTATCCGGCCAGCGGCTTGATCATGATTCCGGGCGCCGCATCGAGGCGGCGCTCCCGCACCACCAGATGCGCGGCGAGATCGCGGGCATCCCACCCCGCGCACAGGGTCGGGGCATCGGGACCGACCTCGCGCAGGGTGGCGACGAGGGCGGCCCGCTCTTCTTGTGCAAGGCTCACGGGTTCGACCCTAGCCGGATCCGACGGCCCCCGACGGGACGGCGACAGCCCGAGGGATGCCACCGGCCCGACGGGAGATGGAGCGTGTCGGCTCAGTCGCCGACGGCGAGGACCGTCGGCACGATCATCGGCCGTCGACGGTAGGTCTCGGCCACCCAGCGACCGACGCCGCGGCGGATCGCCTGCGCGATCCGGTGGGTGTCGGTGACGCCTTCCGATGCCAGGGCGTCGAGCGCCTGATCGACCAGGTCGGCTGCGGCCTTGAGTGCGTCCGGGTCGTCGGAGAAGCCACGCCCGGAGACCTCGGGTGTGCTGACCGTGCGACCGGTGGCCGTGTCGATGGCGACGGTGATCGCGATGAAGCCGCCCTCACCGAGCACGAGCCGCTCGGACAGGGTCGATTCCCCGACGTCACCGACCGACAGGCCGTCGACGTAGACGTGCCCGACCGGGACACGCCCGACGATCTGGGCGATGCCGTCGACCAGATCCACGACGACGCCGTCCTCGGCCAGCATGACGCGGTCGGGGTTGACGCCGGTGGCCTCGGCGAGCGCGGCGTTGGCCCGCAGGTGACGCCACTCGCCGTGCACCGGCATGGCATTGCTCGGGCGGACCGCGTTGTACAGGTACAGCAGCTCGCCGGCCGAGGCGTGACCCGACACGTGCACCTTGGCGCTCTGCTGGGTGATCACGGTGGCGCCGAGCCGCGACAGCCCGTTGACCACCGCGAACACCGAGTTCTCGTTGCCCGGGATCAGCGATGACGCCAGCACGACGAGGTCGTCGGCGCGGATGTTGATCTGCCGATGCTCGCCGCGGGCCATCCGCGACAACGCCGACAGCGGCTCACCCTGCGACCCGGTGGAGATCAGCACCACCCGGTGATCCGGGAGGGTCGCGGCGGTGTCCATGTCCACCACGACACCGTCGGGGACGCTCAGGTAGCCCAGATCCTGGGCGATCTGCATGTTGCGCACCATCGATCTGCCGACGAAGGTGACGCGCCGGTTGTGGGCATGTGCCACGTCGATGATCTGCTGGATGCGGTGCACGTGGCTGGCGAACGACGCCACGATCACGCGCTGCTTGGCCTTGCCGATCACCTGGTCGAGCACGCTGCCGATCTGGCGCTCGGGGGTGACGAAGCCGGGGACCTCGGCATTGGTGGAGTCCACCAGGAACAGGTCCACGCCCTCGTCGCCGAGGCGGCTGAACCCGGCGAGATCGGTCAGCCGGCCGTCGAGGGGCAGCTGGTCGAGCTTGATGTCACCGGTGTGCAGCGCGACGCCGGCCTCGGTGCGGATCGCGACGGCGATCGCATCCGGGATCGAGTGGTTGACCGCGAAGTACTCGCACTCGAACGGGCCGTGATGGGTGGTCTCGCCCTCCCGCACCTGCACCAGCTTGGGACGCTGGCGGTGCTCACGGCACTTCGCCTCGACCAGGGCCAGGGTGAACTTGGAGCCGATCACCGGGATGTCGCCGCGCAGACGCAGCAGGAACGGGATCGCGCCGATGTGGTCCTCGTGACCATGAGTCAAGATCACCGCCTCGACGTCGTCCATCCGGTCCTCGATGTAGCGGAAGTCCGGGAGGATCAGGTCGACGCCGGGCTGTGCGTCCTCGGGGAACAGCACACCGCAGTCGACGATCAGCAGCCGGCCGTCGTACTCGAAGACGGTCATGTTCCGGCCGATCTCGCCGATCCCGCCGAGCGCGACCACCCGCAGCGCACCCTTGGGCAGGCGGCGCGGGGTGCCGAGCCGGTCGACCGGGGCCGGCGCCGACGGCCGGTTGGTGGCCGGGGCATTGCCCCCGCCACGACGACCCGACCCGCCGGGACGGCGGTCATCACGCCGCTCGTGGCGGCCACCCCCACCACGGCGCCGGGGCTGCGATCCCGACCGCTGTGCGGGTGCCGATCCGGCCGATGCCGCAGCAGGTGCTGCGTCTGCGGGAGCCGCGGCAGGTGCCTCGACGGCGGCCTGCTCTGCGACCTTTCGCGGCTCGGGATTCTTCTGCGGCTCGGGATTCTTCTGCGGCACGGGATTCTTCTTCTCCGCGGCGGCCTGCTGCGGCTTTTCGACGACCGGGGCCGGCGGCCCGGCGACCCGGCGGGCGGCGCGACGACGCGGGCCCGTCACAGCAGGCCCGCCGTCCGGAGGTCGGTGATGAGGGCCTCGATCTGCGGACCGTCGGCGGGTACCTGCGGCAATCGCGGGTTGCCCACGTCCATCCCCAGGATGCGCAGCGACTCCTTGACCATGGTGACGCCACCGAGACGTCCCATCGCGTCGACCAGCGGGGCCATCGTCTGGTTGATCTGTCGAGCGGTCTGCAGGTCGCCCTTCTCGACGGCGATCTGCATGTCGCGCATTCGATCGGCGACGAGGTGTCCGATCACGCTCACGAAGCCGGAGGCACCCACCGACAGCCACGGAAGGTTGAGGCCGTCGTCGCCGGAGAGGAACTCGAGGTCGGTGGTCGCGATCAGACGCGCACCGGCGTGCAGGTCACCCTTGGCGTCCTTGACGGCCTTGATGTTCGGGTGCTCGGCCAGTGCCCGCAGGGTGTCGTCGGCGATCGGGACGATCGAGCGCGGCGGGATGTCGTAGAGCAGCACCGGTAGATCGGTGGAGTCGGCAACGGCGCGGAAGTGGGCGAGCAGCCCGGCCTGCGGCGGCCGCGAGTAGTACGGGGTCACCACGAGCAGACCGTGAGCCCCGACCTTCTCGGAGGCCTGGGAGAACCGGATGCTCTCGGCGGTGTCGTAGCTGCCCGCACCCTGGGTGATCCGGGCGCGGTCGCCGACGGCCTCGAGGACGACGCGAAGCAGGTCGAGCTTCTCCGGGACGGTGGTGGTCGGCGACTCACCGGTGGTGCCGGAGACGACCAATCCGTCACAGCCCCTGGCGACCAGATGGTCGGCGAGCTCGGCAGCCTTGTCCAGATCCAACGAACCGTCGGGCCGGAAGGGGGTCACCATGGCCACCACGTTCGTCCCGAAGGGGTGCGACTGGGGCTGCAAGTCGGCTGCGTTCATGGTGCTCAAGGCTACCGTGGGCATGTGACGGCGGGGCAACGGGATCGGGTGTCGCCCACGGCGTGACGGACGGCACGCCGCGCGATGACGACCGCCGTCCCGGTCCGTTCGGCCGACCGAGGCGATTCAGCCCTCGAACACGAACGGCGAGGTGGCCACCTCGGTGCCGTCGGCCAGGGTGCCGATCTCGAAGTCGCCGAACACCGTCGGCGCCACGTCCATCAGCTGACGCAGGCACTCGACGGCGAGCTGGCGGATCTCGACGTCGGCGTGTTCGGTGGCACGCATGCCGACGAAATGCCGCCATGCCCGGTAGTTTCCCGTCACCACGATCTTGGTCTCGGTGGCGTTCGGGAGTACCGACCGTGCGGCCTGCCGGGCCTGCTTGCGTCGCAGGATCGCATTCGGGACGTCGGCGAACTTCGCCTCGAGCGCGGCCAGCAGATCGGAGTAGGCGGCGCGGGCGGCATCGGTGGCGTCGGTGAACAGTTTCTCCAGTTCGGCATCGCCGCGGATGGCCGGCGGTGCGACGACGTTGGAGTCGTGCTCGGGGACGAATCGCTGGGAGAGCTGTGAGTACGAGAAGTGTCGGTGACGGATCAGTTCGTGGGTGCACGAGCGCGAGATGCCGGTGATGTAGAAGGTCACCGTCGCGTGCTCGAGCAGCGAGAGGTGTCCGACCTCGAGGATGTGGCGCAGGTAGCCGGCGTTGGTGGCGGTACGCGGATTCGGCTTGTCCCAGCTCTGGTAGCAGGCCCGGCCGGCGAACTCGACGAGCGCCTCACCACCGTCGGCGTCGGTCTCCCAGTCCACGTCGGGTGGGGTGGTGAACCGGGTGGCCGCGACCATCTGCACTCGCAACGGCACCATCTCGGACACGTTGCCTCCTGTTCCCCGGACCTCTCCGGCATGCCTGCCGTACCTCGTACGGCACGGATGCGCCTCGCGCACGTCCACGTCGCGCACGTCGACAGGGTGACCCGCCGATCGCAGGCATCGATTCTCCCACCGCCGTCCTCGACGGGTGCGCCCACCCCGAGGCTTCCGCGCATCGATGTCGCCCGCGCGATCGCCCGCCAAACTTGATCGGACGATCAGAACGATCGCGGGTGAATTCTGGTCGACGATCAGGTGAATCGGCAGACGTCACCTGCGCATTGCCCGGACACCTACCCTGCGAGTCGCCGGGAATACCGCACAATGATCCCCCGTGACCTCGCGCCGAAACCTGCTCCGGACCTCAGCCGCACTGTCCGTCGCCGCACCCGTCCTCGCCCACACCGCCCGCGCGACCGCCGCCCCCGGGGCCGGGGCCGGTGACCGCCGTGTGTTCGCGCACGGCGTCGCCTCCGGCGATCCCCTGCCCGATCGGGTGATCCTGTGGACCCGCATCACCGCCACGTCCGCGGCGACCCCGGGGTCGGGTCGCGGACCGTCGTCGGCGATCACCTGGGAGATCGCGCGCGACGAGTCGTTCGGCACCATCGTCGCCTCCGGTTCGGCGCAGGCCGCTGCCGATTCCGATTTCACGGTCAAGGTGGACGCGACAGGGCTGTCGCCCGACACCCGCTACACCTACCGGTTCCGGGTGACCTCGGGCCCGGCGAGCGGCGCGGTGTCGCCGATCGGCCACACCCGGACCGCCCCGGCCACCGACGCCGACGTGTCGCGGGTGCGATTCGGCGTCGTCTCCTGCGCCAATTGGGAAGCCGGATACTTCGGTGCCTATCGGCACCTGCGCAATCATCCGGATCTCACCGCGATCGTCCACCTCGGCGACTACCTGTACGAGTACGGCACCGGCGAGTACACCGGCAAGACCGGCGCGGTGCGGACCAACGACCCCCGCCATGAGATCGTCAGCCTGACCGACTACCGAATCCGCCACGCGCAGTACAAGACCGACCCCGACCTCGCCGAATTGCATCGCGGTCTGCCGTGGATCTGCACCTGGGACGACCACGAGTCCGCCAACGACTCGTGGCGCGGCGGTGCGGAGAACCACCAGGCGTCCGAGGGTGACTGGGCTGCACGCAAAGCCGCCTCCGAGCGCGCCTACTACGAGTGGATGCCGGTCCGCCCGACCGCCGACACCACCGGCCGTCACCTGTACCGGCGACTGCGGTTCGGAAGGCTGCTCGAACTGTCGATGCTCGATCTGCGCACCTATCGCGACGAACAGGTCGGCATGACCTCGCGCGACATCGACGCGCCGAACCGATCGATCACCGGTACCGCCCAGATGAACTGGCTGACAAATGGCCTGACCAGCTCATCCACCCGGTGGAAGATCGTCGGCAACCCGGTGATGATCGCCCCGGTGGTGATCCCGCCGCTGGACAGGCAGAACACCGCCGCCCTCACCGAGATGCTCGACCTCCCCGAGGGCGGTCTCCCCTACAACCCCGATCAATGGGACGGTTACACCGCCGATCGCCGGCGCCTGCTCGACGCGATCCGCACCCAGCGCGTCGACAACGTCGTGTTCATCACCGGTGACATCCATTCGTCGTGGGCGTGCGACATCCCGGTGGACGCCGCGTCGTATCCGGGTGGCGGCACCGTCGCCACCGAACTCGTGGTCACCTCCGTCACCTCGAGCAACATCGACGACATCCTGAAGGTGCCCGAGCACACCGCGGGTTCGGTCGTGTCGTCGGCGCTGACCGCGGTCAACCGACACGTGCGGTGGAATGACTTCGACGCCCACGGCTACTCGGTGTTCACCGTGACACCGGCTGCGGCGCAGATGGACTGGTACTTCCTCAACGACAAGACCGACCCCCGGTCCGGGCAGTACCGCGGCAAGTCCTTCCGGGTGGCCAACGGCACGCAGCGGGTCAGCCCGGCGGCCGGGCCGATCGAGCGCTAGCGACGGTCCGGGCTCGCCGCGCGCACCGATCTCGACCACAATGAGCCGATGACGTATCGGAGCCCCGCGCAATGACCGCCGACGGATCGACCCCCTTCCCCGGCGGCCCCGATCACCCGGATCGCGACCCGGGGTCGAGTTCGCTGGATTTCAGTACTGTCGTGCAGCAGCGGCGATGGGTGGCCGGCGGGGAGGTGACCGCACGTGAGCTCGTCGAGCACTCGCTGAGCCGGATCGCGCGCTGCGATCGGCACCTCAACGCGTTCGCCCATGTGCTCGCCGACGAGGCCCGCGAGACCGCCGACCGGCTCGACGCCGACTGCCAGGCCCGGCGCCCGCTGGGCCCCCTGCACGGGGTGCCGATCGCGATCAAGGACGAGAACGACGTCGCCGGACTGCCCACCGCGTATGGCGGCGGGTCGGTTCGGACTCCGGCACAGGCGGATTCCGAGCTCGTCCGGCGGCTGCGCGAGGCCGGCGCGATCATCATCGGCAAGACCCGGATGCCCGAGTTCGGGATCTGGCCGTTCACCGAGTCGGCGGCGAACGGCTGGACCCGTAATCCGTGGGATCCCGGCCGCTCCCCGGCCGGATCGAGCGGGGGTACCGCGGCCGCGGTCGCCTCCGGGATGGTGGCCGCGGGAATCGGCGGTGACGGCGGCGGGTCGATCCGCCTGCCCTCGAGCTGGTGCGGACTGTTCGGACTCAAGCCGCAACGGGGTCGGGTGCCCACCGCCCCGAACCCGGACCTCTGGCGGGCATTGGGCACGCTCGGACCGCTGACCCGTACCGTCGCCGACAGCGCCCTGATCTACGACGTGATCTCCGGGGCCGCCGCGACCGACCGGTTCCGTGCCGACCCGCTGGAGTCGACGCTCGCCGACGCCGCAGCACTCCCCCCACGCCGGCTGCGTATCCTGCTGTCCCTGCGGAACCCGATGGGCGGCAGGGCCGTCGACGACGAGACGACCGTCGCACTGCGCGGACTCGCCGACCGCCTGCGCGCAGCCGGCCACACCGTGATCGACGACGACGGGTCGGTGAACACGGTGCAGTACCCGAAACTGGGGGTGCCCTTCCAGATCCAGGTGGCGACCGGTGTGGCCGAGGAGGCGGCGCGGGTGGAGTATCCGGAACTGCTCGAGGCCCGCACCCGGCGTATGGCGTCGGCCGGGCGTCTCACGCGGCATGTGGTGGGCCGGGCCGAGCGCAGCGCCGAGAAGACGGCGAAACGCTTTCTCGCCGAGCTGTTCTCCCGCTGCGATGTGCTGCTCACCCCGACCACGCCGACCACCGCGATGACGGTCGGGCAGCTCGATCGTCACGGCACCCTGGGGCTGACCCGTCTCGCCTCTGATGTGGCGTCCTACACGGCGGCGTGGAATGTCCTGGGCAATCCTGCCGCCGCGGTCCCGATCGGGTTCGACGCCGCAGGGCTGCCGCAGAGCGCACAGCTCATCGGACCGGCCGGCGGCGAGCCGCTGCTGATCTCGTTGTCGGCCGAGATCGAGGGTCTGCACCCCGATCTCGATCGCCGACCGCAGATCCACTAGTCGCCGGATCCGCCGATCGGGCGTCGCACCCACCGGCGGCGACGGATGCGGAAGGCCGTGTGGACCTTCCGCATCCGATCCGGCTGTCCGTGGGGCTGTTTCATTTTCAAGAACAGAGCCAGCTGGTCCTCGAAAAAGAGGGGCTGAATCGCCGCGTAAGCGATTTGGGGACCAAATCGCCTTCGGCGAACTGAGCGTTCGTCCTCAAGATTCTGGCTGTCGGCCATTTTGAAACAGCCCCCCGTGCGCCGGTACCCGCCTTCACACCCTCGGTGCCCGAGTGCCGGTGAGGGTCGCGGTGGAGAGGTCCCGGCGTGTGTGCGGGCGTCTCAGTGTCCGAGGAGTTCGACGAGGCGGGCGTGGGTGTCCTCCCAGCCGTCCACGGCGATCGAGGTGATGCCGAGATCGAGCACGGGGCGGTCGTTGCCGCCCTCGTCGAGGCGGTCGCCGTAGAACAGGATGTCGTCGCGGCCCAGGCCGAGGATCTCCATGAGTTTCTGTGCACCGTAGGCCTTGTCGATGCCTTTGCGGGTCACGTCGACCGACGTCGAACCACCGCTGCGGACCTCGAGGTCGGGCAGTCGCCCAGCGGCGTAGGCGCGCAGCGCCGACTTCTTGGAACCGTCCGGGTCCCAGGCCTTCTTGGCGTCGACCGGCGCGGACTGCCCGAGTGCGCTGAAGGTGATCTGCGAGCCGCGGTCCTCCAGGATCGGACCCCAGGTCTCGGTCTCCCACACGCCGAGTTCCCTGGCGCCGGTCTCGAGTGTCTCGAGGGTGCGCTGCTTCTCGTCGTCGGTGAGGTCCTCGGCGTAGACGGTCTCCCATTCGGTGCCGTTGCGGCGCACGTACTGGGTGCCGCAGGTGGGCATGAGGTGGAGGTTGTCGAGTTCGTCGATGTCACCGATACGGTCGAGCACCTGCATCCGGAACTGTTCGTAGCGGCCACCGGAGATGATGCACACCAGTGCCTCGCCGAGCAGGCTGCGCAGTACGGTGACCATCTGGTCGTCGAGGGGACTCTTGGACGGCGCCAGGGTGTCGTCGAGATCGAACATCACCAGTCGATACTCACGATCGCCGTAGGTCACCGTCATGCTGTCTCCTGTGTCGTCCGGTTGCGTTGGGTCCCGGCCGGGTTGCACAACCCGCCGGCCGTCTTCGTGTGCGCGCAAACCCCTCTCGGCTGTACGCATGCGCACACTCGCCGGTGGCGTGTGTCCGCGGTGACAAGCATGTCAAAACCGGACGCCGACGGCGACACGGGTTCGACACTCACCTGGCGATTCGCCGCAGATGTGATGTGAGTGACCCTCGCGTTCCGATCTCGACGGCCGAGAGTCCCAGCCACTCGGCCAGCGCGGTGAGATCAGCGGCGAGTCGCCGCGCCACGACATCGGGATCGCGGCCGTCCTCGACGAAGGCCCCGGGAACCTGCAGGACGCCGCGGGCGCGGTCGGCCTTCAGGTCGACGCGGGCCACGAGGTCGTCGCCGAGCAGATAGGGATGGACGTAGTACCCGTGCACCCGCTTGGGTGCAGGCACGTAGATCTCGATCCGGTAGTGGAAGCCGAAGATCCGCTCGGTCCGGGGCCGGTAGAACACCAGGGGATCGAACGGCGAGAGGATCGCGCTGCGCGGCGCACCGGCGCTGCGCACACGACTCGGCACGGCAGCCTCCCCGTGCAGGTAGGCCTCGTCGCGCCACTGCGCCACCCGGACCGGGGTGATCACGCCGGCGTCGACGAGATCGGCCACCGCCGAACGGATCTCGGCGGGTTTGAGCCGATAGTAGTCGGCCAGGTCGGCGACGGTCGCGATCCCATGCGCCGACGCCGCGCGCGCGACGAGCTCACCGATCGCGTCGGACCGATCGACCACACGGGCCGCGACGTCGGGTCCGACGATTCGTTCGGTGAGGTCGTAGTGGCGGCCGAACGACTCGTCACGGGTGGCGGCGAGATCACCCGCGGCGAACATGGCCTCACAGAGATGCTTGACCTCCCCGCGATCCCACCAGCCGCCGGAACGTCGCGGCGACCGTTCGATGCCCAGCGAGTCCTCGATCCGACGCGGGGTGGATGCCCCCACCTCGCCGATCACCGCCCGGACGTCGGCAGCCAGCGCGCGGTGGCGACGCATCAGGTCCCGGGTGTGGCGATACCGTCCGTCGCGGTAGTCGTCCATCCGGAAGGCGAACAACGGCCAGTCGTCGACCGGGATCAGCGCGGCCTCGTGGGCCCAGTACTCGGTGAGCCGGCGCCCACCGCGCCCCGGCCGCCAGGCCGCGCGATCGAGGAGGGAGCGGTCGTAGGCGCCGAGTCGGCTGAACAACGGGAGGTAGTGCGCACGGACGGCCACGTTGACCGAATCCAGCTGCAGCAGCCGGGTCCGCCCGACGACCCGGTCGAGGTGTCGCATGGTGACGGGGCCGGCCGGGCGGCGATCGGTGAAACCTTGCGCCACGAGGGCGATTCGACGCGCCTGTGCGGCCGAGAGTGTGGTGGGGGCCATACCCGGGTTCAGTGCGCGGCGTGCCGGATGTAGTCGATGAAGCGGTAGTGGGTGCCGCTGCTCGACCGCAGCCATTCCCCCTCACCGGCCCGCTCCCATCGCAGCTCGTCGACGACCGGGGCGAAGGCGTCGGCCTCCTCGACCAGGACGTCGATCTCGGTGACCCGCAGATGCGTCGCGAGATCGATGGCGGCCGAGTAGATCTCACCGCCCCCGATCACCACGGCGTCGGCTCCGGCGAGTGCCAGTGCATCGGGCACGCTGTGGGTGACCTCGGCGCCGTCGAGACGCAGATCGGCGGCGCGGGTGACCACGATGTTGCGGCGTCCGGGCAGCGGCCGAAATCGCGCGGGCAGCGATTCCCAGGTCCGACGTCCCATGACCACCGCCTTCGTCCCGGTGACCTCACGGAATCGGGCCATGTCCTCGGGGACACGCCACGGAATGGTGTTCCGCCGGCCGATGGCCCCGACCCGATCCTGTGCCCAGACCAGCGTGATCCCGCCCATCACGCCTCCCCTCGATCAGCGACACCGACGATGTGACCTGCGCTCATGAGCCCAGGCTACCGCCGCGGGGCGACGCCGGGAACCGCCGGGAGCGCGAACCCGAACTCCGAGCCCACCGGCAGGCGCTTCGCCCAGATCTCGCCGTCCTGGCGGGTGATGATGCGGTAGCTCAGTGCGAGACCGATCCCACTGCCGTTGTCCTTCGAGGTGAACGGGTCGGTGAACGGATCTCCGGTGAATCCGCGTCCCCGGTCTTGCACCGCGAAGATGCCGACGCCTCCCTCGGAACGGGTCCGCAGTCGGATCGTGCGGGCCGGTTCCGGGCTCGCCGCCATCTCGTCGACAGCGTTGAAACACAGGTTCAGGATCACCTGACCGGTCAGCACCCGCTCGCACCGAACCGGAACAGGCCCGTGCGCACGGTCGAATTCGACTGTCACCGAGGAGGTCTCGGCACGCAGTCCGATGAAGTACAGACACTCCTCGACGATGACGTCGAGGTCGATGTCCTCCTGGACGTGATCGACGTGCCCGACGAACCTGCGCATGCTGGTGATGATGCTCGCCGCCCGATCGATCTGACGGTCGGCGCCGTCGAGCCCGTACAGCGCGGTGTCGGCCCGGTCGGCATCCGGCGTCGGCGCGGACAACGCCGACGGGGACATCGCGGACCGGGACATCGCGGACCGGGTGACGGCGAGGAAATTGCGTGCGGCAGTGAGCGGTTGGCCGAGTTCATGGGCGACGGCCATCGCGAGATCACCCATGACGTTGTAACGGGCGAGGTAGTTCTGGTGCTCGGCATCCCGGGATCGTTGCTGTTCTCGGCGGACCCGATCGGAGATGTCGTACACCGACAGCAGCAGTTCGTGGTCGGGGCGTTGCGGCACGCGTTCGAGGGTGCCGCCCAGGAACTCCGGGGTGCGGGCCGAGGGGTTCATCAGGTCCAATTGCACCGTGGCGATGGGATCCATCGCATCGAGCACCGACGACCATCCGTGGGCGTCACCGGCACCGATGACGGCGTGGTCGGTGATCGGGTGACCGACGAGGTCCCCGCGGGCGACGTCGAACTGTTCCAGCACACGGGCGGTGGCGTGCAGGACCACGCCCTCGGCGGTGAGGACCAGCAATCCGGCCGCAGTGTGCCGACTCAGTGCCTCGACATAGGTCGCGGTCAGCGTCAGTTCGTCCTCGACCGTTCGCCTGGTCGGCATGTCGAAGTGGACGAGCATTCGCCGCTCTCCGTCGACGTCGAGGTCCACACACCGGGCCCGCACCGACCGGTCGACGCCGTGCGATCTCGCCCGGATCGTCGGCGGTGAATCCGAGCCCGCCGGGGATTCCGACAGGAAATGCCGGCGCCAATCGGAGTCCCATCCGGCGGTCACCTCGGCAGCGCCCCGATTCATCCAGACCGGCTCGGACACCTCCGGATCCCAGAGGATCGCAGCGCCGTGAAGGTGATCGAGAATTCCCGCGATCCCGTCGAGATGAAGATTTGAGTCGCTGACCACCACCCGTCAAGGCTAGACCACCCGGATCGCGGCGCTGCGCGCTTCACCGCCACCGGCCGGAGGTTCTCACCCCGGGTGCACCGGTGCCGCAACCACGACCCGTAATGCCTCCGACGCTCAGACCGCGACCGGGGCCTTGATGCCCGGATGCGACCGGTATCCCACCACGGCGATGTCGCCATACTCGTAGTCGAAGATCGAATCACGCTGACGCAGTTCCAGTTTCGGATACGGGTACGGATCTCGCGACAACTGGCGGGTGACCTGCTCGACGTGGTTGTCGTAGATGTGGCAGTCACCGCCGGTCCAGACGAAGTCGCCCACCGCGAGCCCGGCCTGCTGGGCCATCATGTGGGTCAGCAGCGCATAGGACGCGATGTTGAACGGCACCCCGAGAAACAGGTCGGCGCTGCGCTGGTACAGCTGACACGACAGCTTGCCGTCGGCCACGTAGAACTGGAAGAACGCGTGGCACGGTGGCAGCGCCATCTGGGGGATCTCGCCGACGTTCCACGCCGACACGATGTTGCGCCGCGAATCGGGGTTGGACTTGAGCATCTCGAGGGCCGCCGAGATCTGATCGATGTGCTCACCCGACGGGGTCGGCCAGTTGCGCCACTGCACGCCGTAGACCGGCCCGAGCTCGCCGTCGGCGTCGGCCCACTCGTCCCAGATCGTGACGCCCTGCTCCTGCAGCCATGTCACGTTGGAGTCACCGCGCAGGAACCACAGTAATTCGTAGACGATCGACTTGAGGTGCACCTTCTTGGTGGTGATCAGCGGGAATCCGGCCGAGAGGTCGTAGCGCAGCTGCGCACCGAAGATGCTGCGGGTCCCGGTTCCGGTGCGATCGGCCTTGGGGGTGCCGGTGTCCATGACGAGGCGGAGCAGGTCCTCGTACGGAGTCGGGATCACTTCCGCCGATGCCAGGTCTCGGATCGCGTCGCTCACGACGGTCAGTCTAGGACGTGCGGGGGTTGCCCGGGCTCGGTGGCCCTCACGTGGGCCGTACCGCGGTCCCGTCACCGAAGCGGACGTCGAGCACCGTGGTCGGCGTCCGCGGCGGATCCTCTCCCTCGGCGAAGGTGAGCCGTCGTACACGTTGCCGACCACCTCGACCGTCCGGCCGTGTGCCCGCCGAATCTGGGCATATCGCGCACCGGCCAGACCATTGAGGAGGTCGGGTCACATCTGTCCCGCGGACTGGCCGACCGGCCGTTCGCGATTTCCGCCATCCCCTCGCCGACTCGGCAGCGAGGACCGGGCTGCTACCAGGCCGCGCGAACGCAGGCGTTCGAATCCGCGCCGCCCCCGACCCGTCGACGATCCCCACGCGACATCGACCAGCCCATCGATCGACTATCACCGGGACCGGGTGGCGGTCGCAGCGAGGTCGAAGAGTCGTGTCGCAACATCGGCAAGCCGGCGCGGTTCGAGACCGGCCGCGACGACCGACTGAATGGGTGTCGTGTCGCCCGTGGCGTATGGCGAATCGGTTCCCAGCACCAGGTGATCGACGCCAATCGTATCGACCAGGAACCGAAGCGAGCGTGCGCCGTGAACTACTGTGTCGCAGTAGATTCGATCCAGATACTCGCTCGGAGGGTGGAGACTTGTCTGCTGCAGGTCCGGCCGGCTGCACCATGCGTGGTCGAGCCGTCCGAGCTGGTAGGGCAGAAATCCTCCGCCGTGCGCGAGTACCACCGTCAGCGTGGGATGCCGATCGAACACGCCGCTGGCGGCCATGCGCGCGTACGCGACCGTCGTGTCGAAGGGGACTCCGAGCGAGTTGTGCAGAAAGTACTCCGGTTCTTGAAACGCGCCACAGTAGTAGGGGTGCAGCATCAGCGGCAGTCCCTCGGCCACGAGTTCCTCGAACACCGGGTCATAGGTACGTCCGATCAGCCCTCGCCCGTCCGGTGTGTTCGTGCCCACGTGCACGGCCCGAAAGCCATGGGACCGACAGCGCCGCAGTTCCCTGAGGGACGCGTCCGGATCAGCGATCGGTAGGGCCATCGCGCCACTCAGTCGGTCATCGGTCGAGACGAATGCCGCCAGTTCGTCGTTCGCCAGGGATGCGAACACTGCAGAGTGTCGGTTCGATTCATACACGAACAGATGCGGCGTCAGGGATACGACCGCGTGTTCGATACCGAGCGCATCCATCCGGTCGAGCTTGGACTGCGGGTCGATCAGCTCCGGGTAGTGGGCGGGCAACCGCCCGGCCGCGGTCTCGAGCCAGCCGTCGTCGTAGGCGAAGCCGAATCCGTGTCTGGCGGCATTCGTCAGGACGCCGGCAGGCGCAAAGTGGGAATGGCAGTCGACGGTCTGTGCGCTCATTGCCGCCGGCCGTCTGCGGTGCGTACCGCATCCAGACTGAGTCGACGCAGCACCTCGGCGCTCGTCTTGATGCCGTTGACGAACCACTCGATCGAGAGGTGCTCCTGCGCCGAGTGTTCTTGCATGTCTGGCTGGGCGTAGGGAACAAGGAGGCAAGGCAGCCCTGCGGCCTCGACAAATGTGGCGAACACTCCTCCTCCACCGATCGAGGGAAACAGTACCGGCTCCATGTTCCACACGCTGCGGAGCGAGTCGATAGCAGTGGTCAGCAACTGGTGATCGAGCGGCATCTGCGACGGAGGGCAGTCGGCGAGCACGGTGATCTCGACGTCGGCGAAACCGGCTTGATCGAGGTGGTTTCGGAGCAACTCGGCGACACGTGCGGGCGACTGGCCGGCCAACAGTGCGACGTCGACCTTCGCCGACGCCGATGTCGGGACCGCCATCTTCAATCCCTCGCCGGTGTAGCCACCCTCGATGCCGCAGATACACAGCCGGGGGACGAAGAACATGTCCTCGACCGGAGTACTCCCGACGAAGCCGGGAATATCGAAATCGTCTGCGGGAGGAAGGAAGTCACGGGGAAGGCGGTCGACCAACGCGCGCACCCGTGGATCGATCGGGGCAACGTCGTCGTAGAACCCGTCGATGAGGACCAGACCGGAATCGTCGGTCAGACCGTCGAGTGCACGGGCCAGTCGGCCGATGGGGTTGGGAAGTATGCCACCGTAGCTGGCCGAATGCCATTCCTGCGGCGCACCCTTGACGGTCAGTTCGATGTACAGGGCACCTCGGATTCCGAGGAAGAGTGCCGGACCCCACACCCCGAGTGTCGAGGCGTCCGAGGTGTAGAGAAAGTCCGCGGCGAAGCGTTCGGCGTTGGCCCGAATGTAGGCCGAGGTGTCGACCGAACCGATTTCGTCCTCGCCGTCGAACATCAGATCGAGGCGGAGTGGCGGCAGGGAACCGAATACATCGCGCCACGCAGCCAGGGCACAAATATGTGCGATCATCTGGCCCTTGGAGTCCCCCACTCCCCGGCCCCAGATCGAACCGTCGTGCACGGTGGCCGAAAACGGCGGGAACTGCCACTGATCCGGGTCGCCAGGCGGGACAACGTCATAGTGGCCGTAGATCAGCAGATGCGGATCGAGGTGCCCGGGGGTGGATCCCCACACGATCGGGCTGCCGCCGGTCTCGAGCAGTTCGGGGTCGATTCCGATGCCGCGCAGGAGGTCGGCGATCTTCCCCGCAACCTCGCGGACCCCTTCGCCGGTGGCACTGATACTCGGGGTCTTCGCCAGGTCGACGAGCTGGGCGAGGTAGACCTGTGCCTGCTCCTCGATACGGCGGGACAGCGCGTCGGCGCGGTCCTCGAGTAGCTGAGCCGTGTAGTCGATGTCGACGTCCTCAGAATCCATCGCGGTTCACATCCTTGTAGAGCAGGTAGGCGGCTTGCTCTCCGCCCGTCGGAACGAAGTACTGCGGACAGTACGGCGCCATGTAGACGAAGTCACCGGTCGCCACCTCGTGGTACTGATCGCCCAGGTAGTACAGCCCTTGCCCGGACGTCATATAGAGACCGTGCTCTTCGTCGTGGATCTCGACCCGGGGGAACACGGCGCCCGGATCGAGGTAGAGAATGCTCATCGCGAAATCGAACGCAGGATCGCGAGGGTCATACGCCTCGCTGCGCCAGATCCCCGGCACCGATCCCGGGATACGCTCAGCGGTCGCAAAGCTCCCCCACACCACCTCGGGGGTGCCAACACCCTCGATGGGTTCGTAGCGCTTTTTGATCCACAGCAGCGTCGCGGCCTTGTCGGCGTCCACGGAGAAGTGGCAGCCGTCGGGGACGTACACGTACCCACCAGTGCTCAGCACGGTGCCGTCGTTACCGTCGACGGCGATCGCCGGCGACCCTTGCACCACGTAGAGAAAACTCTCGAATCCCCGACCGGCCGGGCCGTCGGAACCGCCACCCGGCTCGATCTCCAACCGGTAGAAACCAAACCGGGACCGCGCATTTCGTGGGGTCGCCAGCTTACGCACCACGGTCGAGCGTAGACCGTGGAGGTGACTGGGCATGTGATTGGCCGGCGTGATCACGTAGTGAGTGTGGGCGGAACCGCCGCGTGAGGTGGAGGTGAACGGCGGGATGGGAACGGGTGACGAGATCATGGTCGGCTCCTCGGTGAGGTCGGCATACCGTCGGCGTCCGAGGCGGTACCGGGACTGCGGCGGACGAACCGCCCGGGACGGTGCTGGGGAACAAGTGGAACAAGGGCGCCGTCCACGACGATCCGCCGTCCACGAGCGATCACGGTGTCGACCGCGCCGGTCACGGTGATGCCCTCGTACGGGAGGTGATCGATCGCGGAGTGCTGAGTGCGGGCGCTGATGGTGTGCGTACGGTCGGGGTCGAAGATCACCACGTCGGCGTCCGAGCCGACCGCCAGGGTGCCCTTGCGCGGGTAGAGACCGAAGCGCCGGGCCGGCTCCACACAACACACTTCGACCAGCCGTTCCATGGTGAGATGGCCTGCGCGAACTCCGAAATGATGCGCCAGGATCAACCGCTGCTCGACCCCGGGGACACCGTTGAGGATTGCGGTGAAGTCATCGCCGACAACCTTGTCGTGGTGAAGATGAAACCCGCAATGGTCCGAGGCGAGCACCGACAGTCGCCCATCGGCGAGTGCCCGCCACAGCGCCTTCTGATCCGATGTCGACCGCGGTGGGGGTGAACACACGAACGGGGCGGCGGTCTGCAGATCGCCATTCAGTCGTGATTCGTCGAAGATCAGGTAGTGCATGCAGGTCTCGCCGGTCACCGCGGCGCCCGAACGTCGCGCGGCGGTGACCGCGGCGGACGGGCCGGCCCCGGACAGATGGACCACGTGGAGCCTCGCTCCGGTCAACCCCGCCAGCACTCCGGCCCGGTGGACCGACTCCTCTTCCAGTGCGATGGGCCGGGTACTGGCGTGCCACCGCGGTTCTGTCCTGCCCTGCTCGAGTGCCTGGCGGCGCAGTGTCTCGATGACCGGACCGTTCTCCGCGTGCACGAGTACGGTCAGCCCGACGCGAGCGGCCGCCTGCATCACCTCGAACAGCTGGTCATCGTCGGACATCCGGGCATTCGGGTACGCGAGGTACATTTTGACGCTCGGCGTCCCGGCGGCAACCAGCTCGGGGAGTTGATCGAGGACCTCCGGTCCGGGACGGACCAACACCACATGGACACCGATGTCGACCCACAGGCCCCGTGCGGCCACCCTGGCCTTCCACAGGTCCACAGCGTCGGTCAATCGCTGACCCGGCTCGGGAAAGCAGAAGTCCAGCACGGTCGTGGTACCGCCCGCGGCGGCAGCCGCAGTTCCGGTGGCGAAGTCGTCCGCGGTGCGCACACCCCGAAAGGTGGTTTCCAGGTGAACATGTGGATCGACCCCTCCGGGAAGCACGTAGCTGCCCTCCGCGTCGATCACCGGAACGCCGGGCGGGATGTCGATGTGCTCCTCGATGGCGGTGATGGTGCCGGCGTCGAAGGCCACGTCGACCCGGCGCCGATCTGCTTCGGTGATCAGCAGGCCGCCCTTGATGACACCATTGTCCCTGACGACGCCACCGCCCTCGCCGCCACCACTGCACTCGACGACACCGTTGCGGCCATCGGCGGCTCTAGACATCCAGGTCCATCCAGGTCGTCTTGAGCTGCGTGTACTGCTCGAGACAATGCAAAGACTTGTCGCGCCCGGAGCCTGATTCCTTGTAGCCCCCGAACGGAACGTTGACGTCGGCCTTGTTGTAGCAGTTGACCCACACGGTGCCGGCGCGGAGACGCCGGGTGAACTTGTGGATTGTGCGTACATCCGTTGACCACACCGCGGCGGCCAACCCGAATCGACTGTCGTTGGCGATCCGTAGTGCGTGATCGGCGTCGGACGCGGCGATCACCGACAACACCGGGCCGAAGATCTCCTCCCGCGCGATCGGCATCGAATTGTCGACGTCGGTGAAGATGACGGGATCCAGGTAGAAGCCTCCGCCCAGACCAGCCGGCGCCTGTGAGTCTCCCCCGGCGAACAACGTTGCCCCCGAGGCAGATCCGGAGTCTATGAATCCCCGGACTCGGGACAGTGACTCAGCGTCGATAAGCGGTCCCATGGTGGTCTCCGGATCGAACGGATCGCCTGGTAGCCAGGACTCCCTGGCCGATTGCAGCTTGATCAGGAACTCGTCGAGAATCGACTCCTCGACAATGAGACGTGAACCTGCACTGCACATCTCGCCCTGGTTCACGAAACCTCCGAGCGCGCCCGCGCGCGCTGCGGCGTCCAGATCGGGAGCGTCGGCGAGAACGATCTGTGGCGATTTCCCGCCCAGTTCGAGCGACACCGACTTGAGGTTCGACTGCGCCGCGTAGGTCTGGAAGAGGCGGCCGACGGCATTGGAACCGGTGAAGGCGATCTTGTCGACGTCGCGGTGGCGGCCGAGGGCCGCGCCCGCGGTCTCCCCCATCCCCGGTACGACGTTGAACACCCCGTCGGGCACACCGGCCGCAGCGACCAGTTCCGCGAAGGCCTGAACGACCAGCGGCGCCTGTTCGGCGGGTTTGACCACCACCGAGTTGCCCACGCTCAATGCGGGCGCGATCTTCCACACCGGCATGCTGAGTGGAAAGTTCCACGGCACTACCGCGCCGACCACGCCGATCGGATCCCTGGTGACCGTTGCGAAGGCACTCGTGGCGGTCGGCGGGACCTCGCCGAAGGTCTTGTCGATCGCCTCGGCGAAGAACTGGATCACGTCCGCCGTGTGATCGACTTCTCCGAGCGCCGCGGAGATGGGCCGGCCTGCGTCGAGGGTGATCATCGCGCCCAGCGTGATGCGGTGGGCCCGCACCAGTCGGGCCAGGTCCAGCAGGGTCTCCCGGCGCACGCGTGGCGACGCCTCCGACCAGCGCCCGTCGTCGAATGCCCGCCGCGCGGCCGCGACCGCATCGTCGACATCGGCCACCTCGCATGCTGCGAAAGACGTGATGACGGAGCCGTCGACCGGGGAGATCGAGTCGATGGTCGCTCCGGAACGCGCATCGACGAAGGCGCCGTCGATGAAGGCGCGGCTCTGGATCGGCATGTTCCGTGCGGTCACCGCCCACTGCTCTGCGGTGCGCGGGATGTCGGCGGCCTGGGGGGTATCGGTTACGGTCATTGGTGTTCCTTTGTTTCGGGGTGATGACGTGGTGCTGCCGGTCAGTCGCGCGACAGCCAGATCTCCGGTTGTCGCGCCGACGCCGGTGAGCCCGAGGCGATGTCGTCCCAGAGCGCTGCACGTTGGGTGGATTCAGTGCGGTGATCGACCAGGGTCGTGCCGCCCTTGACCACCAGCAAGGGCCGGCCGAGCACTCGCAGTTCGGTCAGCGGGTCGCCGTCGACGACGACCAAATCGGCATGGGCGCCCCGTCGGAGCGTGCCCACGATGCCCGGCCGACCGATCGCGTCCGCGGCGACCACCGTGGCGGCGCGAATGGCGTCGATGGTGCTCATCCCGGCGTCGACGAGTGCTTCGAGCTCACAGAGCAACACGTCACGGGCGGGGATCCAGTGGATCGGGTCGCTGCCCGCAGCGATCTTCACACCCGCTGCCATCGCCCGCTGGACCGACTCGCGGTGCACCCTTGCGATGCGATCCTCGTAGTCTGCCGACTGATCGGCAGTGATGGTCTTGCCCACGTGCAGATGTGTGTTTGTCCGGAACGCCCAGAGCGTCGGTACGTAGAAGGTGCCCTGATCCGCCATTCTCACCACCAACGCGTCGTCGAGGGCGAGTCCGTGGTCGATCACATCCACCCCGGCAGCGACGGCGGCGCGGGCCGCGGCCAGTCCCTCACAATGGCACCCCACGCGTGCGTCGAGGAGATGGGCCTCGGCGACCGCGACCGCGATCTCCTCGTCGTTGAGGTATCGCAGACAGGTTGCCCAACGCGATGATCCCGTGGTGTGGGACAACACCAGCTTGATGAAGTCTGCGCCCGCAAGCAGCTCTTCTCTCACCGCGGCGCATACCTGATCAGCGCCGTTGGCGAAGTGATTTCGCCAGTCGACTGGAGCTCCTGACCCCACGATGTTGGGGCCGGCAGTGTACGCGCGGGGACCGATGACTCGCCCGTCAGCGATCTCGTCGCGCAGCCGGTGGATTCCGCGGTGCTTGCAGCCCGGGTCCCGGACGGTCGTCACCCCGGATTCGACCGCGCGGCGTGCGGTGATCACCCCGTCGACCACGCTGCGTGTCACCAGGTCTGCGTCGGCGACGACCCCCGATCGGCTCATCAGATGGAAGTGGCTGTCGATCAGCCCGGGAATAACGTGACCCCCGCGAACATCGATGAGGGAGTGGTCACTCGAATACGGCACGGTGAAGTGTGTTTGGAACGACTCGATCACTCCGTCGGCAATGACCAGAGCGGCATCGTGATGGAACGTTCCGGATTCGACATCAAGGATCGGCCCACCATGGACGATGGTCTTCATCGTGACAGCTCCTGCTCGGAATTCGTGTGGTCATAGAGGTCGGCGAAGTCGGGGTAGCCGACCAGGCCGCCCGGCCTGCGGTCGCCGCGCCCGTGGAACCGGGAGGTGGACAGGTCAGCGTCGACGAGCGACTCTGCTTGTGTCACAGCCGCTCGCAGACCGGCGACGACCGGGATGCCGAGGTCGGCCTGCAGGCGTGCCGCCACGGGTGCCATCACCGTCCCGGTCAGGACGACGACGTCGGCGCGATGGTCATCACGTGCCCGGCGGGCTGCCGCCGACAGCTGGTGATAGAGCGCGTCGGGCGACCTCACGGCCTGCCGGACAGTGGTCTCCATCGCAACGACGGCCGCCAGCCGTCGGCTCAGGCCGTAGCCGGCCACCAGTTCATGCATCGCCGTGACCTTCGCGGCAGAAAACACCGGGATCGCGAAGCGGGCACCCAGCACGCAGGCCTGCAGTATTCCCGCCTCCGCGGTCCCGACGACCGGTCCTACTGCGATCTCCCGTGCGGCCGCGAGTCCCGGGTCATTGCCGCAGGCGATGACGAAGGAGTCGAAATCGTGGCGGTGGGCGGCGATCACCTTTGCCGTTTCGACTGCGGCGATCGCCGAGTCGAGTCTCCCGTCGATTCCGGTGCATCCGGCCGAGGCCGACTTCGTGACCAGCTCGGTCGTGTCGGTCGCGTACTCTCCCGCCAAGGCTCCGATCGCCGCACCGGCGGATGGAGACGAGTTCGAGTTGACGACAAGGATGCGACGGGTCACGCCGCACCCCGACTCGCATAACACTGCTGGGCGATCTGATGTGCGGTCGGGCGCTCGAGTTCGGCGGCGATCGTGCCCTGACGCATCACCGCGACCCGATCACAGAGATGCGAGAGCTCCTCGTGTTCGGACGAGATGAGGACGATCGCGATTCCGCGGGCGGCGAGATCGGAGAGCATGGCGAGCACCATCGCCTTGGCGCCGACATCGATGCCTTGCGTCGGTTCGTGCAAGATCAGGCAACACAGCTTCTTTCGGGTCAGCCACTTTGCCAGGAGAACCTTTTGCTGGTTGCCGCCGGACAAGGAACCCAGCGGTCGTTCCGAGTCTCCCGCCGGACGGATGTCGAACTCGGCGATCGCCGACAACGTCGACTCACGTTCGGACTTCCGGTTCACCAGCCACCCCCTGGTGAAATCCGCCAGGGTGACCATCGAGAAGTTCTCCCGGATTGTCGCGGCCTGTACACCGCTGCTGCGTTTGCGGTCTGCCGGCAGAAAGGCCAGTCCCAGACCGACCGCGTGGTGGGGGTCGACGGTTCGGAGCTCGATCCCATTGACCGACTGACGTCCGGCACTGCGTGTCTGCGCTCCCATCAGCAGCGGACCCACAGTGTCCTGTCCCGCCCCGGCCAGGCCGGTGAGACCGAAGATCTCGCCGCGCCGAACGTCGAAGTGGATGTCGTTCACGCCGTGCCCACTGAGCCCGCGGACCGACAACACGGTTGACGCACGATCGGTACTCGATGCCCTGCGCTCGACGAACTCGTCGACCTCGCGGCCGAGGATCTCACGGACGAGCTCCGCCTCCCCGTTGATGTCGGCGGTCGTGTGCCGAGCCACTACCCGTCCATCTCGGAGGATGATCACTCCATCGGTGACTGCAAGGACCTCATCGAGACGGTGTGTGCAGAACACCACCGCCGTTCCCATCGCCGCCGCATTGCGCATCACCGTGAACACGATGTCGCGTTCGCGTTCGGTGAGATTGGCGGTGGGCTCATCCAACACCAGCAGCGCCGAGGACCGACGTCCCCGGGCGTACACGGCACGAGCGATCGCAACGGTGGCCTTCTCGGCCCGGGTCAGCGTCGACACCGCGGCCGTGGGAGCGATGTCCATTCCGAGATCGGCCATCAGTGTCCGCACGAGATCATGCTGTTTGCGCCATAAGACCACACCGGCACGCGTCACGAACGATCCGACGCAGACGTTCTCGCTGACGGTCAGCGAGTCGGCGAGTCCGAGATCCTGGTGGACGAACGCGAATCCGAGATGCGCCGAGGAGGTCACGGTCAACGGGAGTGGATGCGCCTGTCCGTCGACGAACAGTTCTGCACCGGAGTCCGGTTCGTGGAACCCGGCCAGAATCTTGAAGAGCGTCGACTTTCCTGCACCGTTCTCGCCGAGCACGGCCGTGATCGACCCCGCGGGAAAGTCCGCGTCGACCGAGTGCAGGACCGTTGTGGTGACGAAGGTCTTCGACATCGTCCGAACACTCACTCCGCGCGCCAGTGGTGTCATGTCACTTTCCCCAGAGCGCCGCGTACCGGGCGCGGTAGTCGACGTTGTCGAACAAGGCGTCCTCGTTCGTGATGTCGACTCCGGTCAGGGTCTGGACGTCGAACAGCTTGATCGGCACTTCACTCATCGCGGCAGGTTCACCGGACGCGGCTCGCAGTGCACGGTCCATCGCCGCCCAGCCGAGCCAGGTGTTGTTGTTGCCGACATCGCTGGCCTGAACCCGGCCGTCCGCGATGAACTCCAGATTGGCGGTGACAGCGTTGATGCTGCCCACCCGGATCTGATCCTGCTTTCCGGCCAGTTCGATCGCCGGAATGGTGAACTGGGCGATACCGTCGATCGCGGTGAGGATCCAGTTGAGGTCGGGTTGACGGGCGATCTCTGAGGAGGTGAGCCCCTCAGTCGCCTTTTTGAAGTCCGATTGGGTCAGGTCGTCGACGCTGAGGGTGCACTCCTGCGGGCAGAATTCCGTGAAGCCGTCCTGGACGCCCTGCAACATCGCGGTGAAGGTGGCGATGGACGGGAGGTTTTGGTAGGCGGCGTGTACCGGGCCGTCGGTCTCGGCGATCGCGTACGCCGACAGGAGTCGACCCGACTCGTAGTAGTCCACACTGACCGAACCCGCCGATCCCGGCTCGGGCGCCGAATTGGAGTCGATGTTCATGGTGCCGATCACCGGGATGCCGGCAGCTTCGGCTCCGGCAACCGACCCGGCGACCTGGTCGAAGTTCACGCCGAAAGCGACGATTGCGGCGGCACCCGCCGCGACGGCCTGATCGACACCTTGGGAGGCCGTAGCCGACGATCCCTTCGCGTCGAAGATGGTCACCTGGACCCCGGCGGTCTCGGCTGCCTCCTGGAAGCCTGCCACCACCGCCTGCACGAACGGCACCGACAGGTCGAGGGTCACCAGCGCGATCGTCCGGCCCTGCAGTTCGGCGAGATCGAGCTCGTCGCCGGGTGCGATGAACTGGACGGGGCCGGATGCGGACTCGACCAGGTCGATGGCGGCCTGCTTTCCGGCCGCGTCGTCAACCGCGGCGGTCACGCTGCGGGAGGGCAGACCGTCTGCACTCCTGGTGTCACTGCCACTGCAAGCGGCAGTGAACATGGCGGCGGCCACACCGGTGGCGACTGCGATCGACTTGAGTGCGGAGCCGCGGATGGTTGTCTTCTCGGACACGGTTGAACCTTTCGGGAAAGGGCGAGGTCGCTTCGGCGCCATTGCCTGGCTGGGTGAGTGGAACGCGGTATGGAAAGCTGGTGAGGCGCGGCAGCAGCCTCGTGACGGTCAAGCGATTGCGCGTCGCTTGCCCATCAGGTGGGCGAAGGTGACCGCCAAGACGAGTGCGGTGCCGTTGAAGACGTTCTCGAGCCAGCCGGCACCGCCGAGCATCTGCAGGCCGCTGACACCGGTGACAAGCAGCAGCACGGCGATCATGGAACCCCAGGCATTGAACCGTCCGGGTTTGATCACGGTGGCACCCAAGAAGACCGCGGCCGTGCCAGGTAACAGGAACGACATACCGAGGTTGGGGTCGGCGCTGCCGAGTCGGGCGTAGGAGAGCACCCCGGCCACCCCGCAGATCGCCGAGCATGCGACGAGAGCGCCGGTCCGAAGCCGATCGACCGGAAGTCCACTGAGCCGGGCCACTTCTCGACCTTCGCCGGTGAAGTACAGATAGCGCCCGAGAGGCGTGTGTTCCAGGAGAATCGCGAACAGAACGACGAGGATCACGACCGCGTAGACCGGATACGGCAATCCGAGTAGCTGGCCGGTGGCGATGTCGGACAACAGCGGCGGTACGTTGCCGATCACCTGGGAGTTCGAGATCGCCAGCGTCAGCCCGATGATGACCGTTCCGGTACCCAATGTGGTGATCAGCGAACTGATCCCGACGCGGACGATGAAGAATGCGTTGATCAGTCCCCATCCGATGGCGGACGCGATCACCACGATCAGTGTGGGTCCGACGGCCCAACCGGCCTTTGCGGTCAGAACAGCGGTCAGGGTTGCCGACCAGGCGATCACCGCCCCGAAGGACATGTCGAACTCACCCGCCGAGTACGGCAGCAGCAGACCAAGTACAGCGATCAGCAAGACGACCTGGGTGGACGAGATGACGCGGAAATTGGCCATGGTGAAGAACATGTCCGGCAAGAGGGCCGTGTAGACGGCCACCATCACCAGCAGGAGGAACAGCACACCGTAGCGTGCAAGCAATCTGGCAGACAGTGAACCGCCCGATGCAGGGCGCGTCGTGGACTTCGTCGCCACGGTGCTGTTTTCGGTCCCTGACGACGTGGTCGTCGGTACCTCACTGTTCGAGGTGGACATGGGCTTCACTTTCCGTTTTGGCATGACTGCTGATGGACGGCGAATGACAGGTGATGGTCGCGTTCGACCGGTGGGAGGTCCGAGTCTTTGGCGGATGCCGTGGTGAACCGCAGCGTCGCGCACGTCCCGGCGGCCAGCAAGACCGCGGGCGCCAGTGGCTCGACGCCGACCTCGAGCTCGGGATCTCGCTCCGGCGTCTCGGCCGACAATTCGTCCAGCGCACGTGAGATCGCGGCACCGACGCTCTCGGATTGGGTCGCTCGGTGGGAGGTGCGAAGAATGTGGTCGTCGCCGGCCGACCACGCTATGCGCTCGATCGCCGGGTCCCCCGTGACATCGGACCGGTCCGGATCGGGAACGATCAGGAGATGGGCACCACCATTGGTGCAGACATCGTCGTGCCCGGTATGCCATTCCTGCCGGGCAGGATGGGGTGCCCGAATCCGACGCACCTCGATACCCAGTGTGGCCCTGGGTCCTGACGGGTCGTCGACCCGGAAGAGAACGACGGGCTGGGCGGTCAGCTGCAGTTGCCCGGTCTCCTCCTGCGCACTCTCCCGACGGACCATGCGATCGGTGTAGAACCGCACCGGACTGTCGGGGAGGGCCACGACGGCAGCGATGGCCGACACCGTGGCCAACCGCCGAGCGAACGCTTCCTGCCGGATCCGGAAGGCATCCTCGAACGTGAGACCAGGGGTGATCGCGGCGATTGCGGGCACCGGAGCCCCCACGGCCTCGGCGGCCAGGACGATGTCGGTGAGTCGCCGTACCTCTCGCCCGGTCAGCGCCGCTGCAACAGGCCGGCCACCGGTCCGTGCCGATTCGTGACCTTGCGCAGGTTCGTGACTTTGCATGGCCGAAGTATGCGGTCGGCAGCGTTAACGGATGCGAAACGCGAACTCAATCGATGCGAAAAGAGCAGTTCGGATGGTGGTTTCATCATGCGAAACCGGACGCCGATCATCCAACGCAAGATCCAGCCGCCGACCACCACAGGTCAGATCGTGCGGAACCGACTCGAGCGCCGCATCGTCGGGGCCGTGGCGAACGGCGGTGTGGTCCCGGTTGTCGGCTTTGCCGGGAGTGGAAAGACCTGTGCCGTCGCTGCCGCGCTGGCCGATCACCCGCATCTCGCCTGGCTGACCTTGTACTCCACCGACACCCAGTCGGCACGCCTGACCACCTACCTCGAAGCGGCGTTGAGCCGAGCGATCCCCGCGGTCGCCGAGGTCGCGGCCCGGATCGCCGCATTCGCCGTCCCCGACGCCGAACGTGCGGGGCTGCTTGTCGAAGCCGCCGCCGGGACTGCTGCAGTGCTGGTGATCGATGAGGTGGAGCACCTGCTCGACCAACCGGATGCCGAGCGGGTCCTCGAGAGCGTGCTCCGATACGCACCGGTCGACCTGGCCGTGGTGCTCATCTCGCGCCACGGCCTGGACCGCGTCGTGGGCGGTCGCGGTGACGCGAAGATCACGCTGGCCCTCGGCGAGGACGATCTCGCGTTCACCGAGGCGGAAGCCACCTTGCTGACCGGACCCGACTCGGGCATCTCGATGAGCGACGGCGAGCTGGTTCGTCTGACCGGTGGCTGGGTTCAGCCCTTGTCGATGGCGAGATCCTCGCCCGCGACGCCGACTGCAGAGCTCGAACGTGATCTCCTCACCTATGTCTGGACGCAGATCCTGACGCCGCTCCCGGCGAGTTTGCGAGATTTTGTCCTCGCCGGTTCGGTGCTGGAAGAGCTGTCGGTCGATGGCGCCGAGGCGATGGGACTGCCCGACGCTGCCGCGAACATGCACGCGCTCTACCGGTACCGGCTGCCGGGTGGCTGGGCGCCCGACGGTCGGTCGATTCGATTCCACGAGTGCTTCCGGCGGTGCCTCGCAATCGAGCATGAGAGAACCGATGCGGCAGGTCGCGCCGCACTACGGGCCCGGCTCGCGCACACGCTGGCGGGCCAGGGGGCACTCCCCGACGCCGTCGAACTGATGCTGGAGATCGGCGAGCTCGAATCGGCTCTGCCGCTGGCCGAGGTGGCCGTCGAACAGATCATCGAACGATTCGACTACGCCATGGCGGATCGCTGGCTCGACCTCCTCCGCGACCAGGGCCCGAGCGCCGCCAGCGCCCTCACCACCGGCGAACTGATGCTCGCCGTCGCCCGGGAGGAGTACGGCCGCGGCGCCCGGATCGCCGACCAGCTCGAGGCCCTCGGTGAGCGGGAGAAGCTGGCCGAAGAATCGCCTCGGGCTGCAGCAATGATGGCATGGAGCTACTACCACGCGTGCCGACTCGACGACGTGCACGCGGTGCTCGCCGCCACCGACGAATCGCCCGCGACCGCCGCGGTGGAGATGTTGCTCACCCTGGTCGGTGACGAGCCACTGACTCCGGGACGGGATGTGGATCCCGACGCGGATCCGATCATGGACGGACTGTTCTCCCGGCTCGACTACTGGCGTGGTCGTCCCGAGCTCGCGGCCACAGCACAGCATTCGAATTGGGCGGGGGCGGTGTCTGACCCATGGCGGATCGCAGCGCTTCGCTGCACCGGCCGTACCGCTGATGCGTACGAACTGTATGAGCAGGCGTTGCAGAGTTCCTGGGGCACGGCGAGTCTGCATGCGGTGATCGGCGCCGACCTGCTCATCGAGATGAACCGCGAGGACGAAGCATTCGACTCGATTCGCCGGGGCCGTGAGATGGCGATCGGCTCAGGCTCACTCGTCTGGGAGATGTTTGCCAGTCTGTCGGAAGCCAAGGCCGAGTTGCGGTTACGCGATCGGCCGCTCCGTGCGGCAGAGATCCTCGACGACCTCGAGCAGAATCCCGCAGCCCGGCTCTACGCGTCGACGGCCGAGCAGATCGACACGTGGCATGGCGCCGCCATGCTTCGGCTGGGACGCGACCGTCGTGCCCTGGCACGATTACGCGCCGCGGTCGAATCGATGAGCCGCTCCGAGAGAATTCTCGAACTCCCTACTGCTGCTGTCTATCTGGCGGAAGCATGCTGGCGGTGTGGACACTTCGACGAGGCCGACCGGGCCGCCGATCTTGCGCTCGACGCGACGCGGAAGCAGCGCACCAAACACACCATCATGAAGGCCCTTGCGGAGTTCCCCGAGGTGATCTCCCGGCGGATCGACTCGTCGGTCGAGAGCGAGACGCCGTGGCACATCTTTGCACGTCTGGTCTTGGGCACGAGTCGCGCCAAACAGGTCACCCAGTCCTCGTCGGGGGTGTTCGTGCGTGAGTTCGGCGCGTTGTCGATCGAGGTCAACCGCGTCACCGTGACGCCGCGTATCAAGAAGAGCAACGAGCTGTTCGCGCTGATCGCGGCCCGTGGGGGTTCGATCAGCCGGGCGCAGGCGTTGTCGAGTCTTTTCGACACCGACAACCGACGATCGGCCCAGGCATACCTGCGACAGGCCATTCATCAGCTCAAGGTGATCCTCCCTCCGGAGTGCGGTCTCCAAGCCGATGCCGAGACGATCTCCTTGTCGGGCGACATCGTCATCGAGACTGAGTCCGGGACGGTGGAGACCATGATCGCCTTGGCGAGCCAACAGGAGAACCATCGACGCCTGCGGACGCTGGAGACGATGCTCGAGATCGCCGGGCGCGGCGACTATGCAGTAGGCGTCCACACCGAATGGGCGGAGATCCGTCGCCGCGAGATCGCAGCAAAGGTATCCGAGAGCCGATACCAGGCGGCTGAACTGGCATATAACCTGGGGCTCCACACCCGATCCAAGGAGTTGGTCGAGATCACTCTCGCAGAGGATCCCCTGCGCGAGCCGGCGTGGCGGCTTCGGATGCGTCTTGCGAGCGCCTTCGGACTCGACGAACTCGTCCTGGAGAGCTACGCGCGCTGCGAGGACGCGCTGGCGGCCATCGACGCCGCGCCAGCACCGTCGACCCGACGATTGCTGAGCCAGCTTCGGTTGTAACTGGGGTTTGCGCCGCTCAGCTCTCGATCAGCTGAGCGGCCACCGTCGCACCGAGCTCCCAGCACTTCTCGAGATCGTCCTTGCCGGGTTTCGCCGACACCGCCACATACTGCGCGACCTTCTCCCAGCCGAGTCCGGTGGTGATGGTGTCGATGGCTCGTTCGGCGCCTTCGGTGCCCTCGTTGCCGTGCAGGTAGGCGCCGAACGGCCGGCCGCGCGTGGAATCCAGGATCGGATAGTAGGCGCAGTCGAAGGCATGCTTGAGCGCCCCACTGATGTACCCGAGATTCGCCGGCGTTCCGAGGACGTAGCCGTCGGCGTCAAGGAAGTCACTCGCCGTCACCGACAACGCGGCCCGGCGGACGACCTCGACCCCGTCGATCTCGGGGTCGGTCGCCCCGCTGATCACCGCCTCGAACATCGCCTGGCAGAACGGCGACGGCGTGTGGTGGACGATCAGCAGCCGGCTCATGCGCCCTGACCGTCCGCAGACTCGCGGAACTGCTCGCAGGCACGCTTCATCATCTGCCGGGCTCGCCCGCGGTCACCGGCGTAGTCGTAGGCGCGGGCGATGCGGTAGGTGTTGCGCCAGTCGGTGGGATCGGCCTCCCACTCCTGTTTGACCTGCGCGAACAGCGTGTCGGCGGCGTCGCGTTCGATCCGGCCGGAAGGTCGGCGCGGCAGATCCGACACGTCGAGCTCGCGTCCTTGCTCGGAGATGATCCGGGCCAGCTTCTGATGCTCGATCCCCGACCGCAGCGTCGAGACCACCATCCAGACGCCGAGCAGCGGCAGGAACAGCACCGCCAGACCCAGCCCGATCCCGATCGCGGTCCCCTCGGCGATCAGGTCGATCGCCCGCTTGCCGAGGATCACGAAGTACACGCACAGGGCGACGACGAAGAACCCGATCATCCAGATGGTCGGGCGGGCGTCACCCCCGCGGGGTTTCTTGGGCTTGGGGTCGGCGGCCATGTTCGCGGATATCCTCGTCGTCAGAGATCGAGCAGGTCGTCGAGCCCGACGGTCAGACCCGGACGGTCACCGATCCCGCGCACGCCCAACAGCACGCCGGGGACGAAGGAGGTGCGGTCCATCGAATCGTGACGGATGGTGAGGGTCTCGCCCTGGGTGCCCAGCAGAACCTCCTGGTGCGCGACGAGACCGGCGAGGCGGATCGAGTGCACACGCACACCGTCGACCTCGGCACCGCGGGCACCCTCGAGCTCGGTGGTGGTGGCATCGGGGCTCTTGCCGACCCCGGCCGCGCCGCGGGCCTCGGCGATCAGCGCGGCGGTACGGTAGGCGGTTCCCGACGGCGCATCGGCCTTGTTCGGATGATGCAACTCGATCACCTCGACCGAGTCGTAGAACCGGGCGGCGGCCTGCGCGAACCGCATCGACAACACCGCGCCGATCGCGAAGTTCGGGGCGATCAGCACGCCCACGCCGGGAGCCTCCGACAACCACTCACGGACCTGGTCGAGTCGTTCGTCGGTGAATCCGGTGGTACCGACGACAGCGTGAATCCCGTTCTGGATCAAGAACTTCAGGTTGTTCATCACCACGTCGGGATGGGTGAAGTCGACGACGACCTGGGTGTCGGTGTCGGAGAAGAATTCCGGTGCGTCGCCCTTGTCGACGCCGGCGGTGTAGACGAGGTCGTCGGCTGCCTCGATCCCGGCGACGATCGCGCGACCGACCTTGCCATTGGAACCGAAGACGCCAACCCTGATGCCCTGAGCCATGCCAGCCTTTCGTCGTGGGTGCTGCGGTCAAGTCTATGCAGCCACCGCCGTCGCCCGGTTCGGGGCGTCGCTCAGAAGATCGGCGCGTCGCCACGGAGGTGCTCGAACACCAGTGACGTGGTGGTGCCCGCGACCTCTCGGCGGGAGTTGAGCAGCTCGACGAACCGTCGCAGCGCCTCGGTGTCGGCGGTGGCGACGTGCAGTAGGTAGTCGTCCTTGCCTGCGAGGAAGAATACGTCGATCACCTCGTCGTGCCCGGTGATGTCGGCGACGAATCGCCGGATCTGACCACGTGCATCCGATTGCAGGCTCACCGCGACCATCGCTCGCAGCGGCCGTCCCACGGCGGCCGGGTCGACGTCGGCGAAGAAGCCGCGGATCACCTTCAGGTCGACGAGGCGACGCACACGCCCGTGACAGGTCGACGGCGCGATCCCGACGGCATGGGCGAGGTCGGCGTTGGTGACGCGGGCGTCGGCCTGCAGATGTCGCAGGATCTGGCGGTCGATGTGATCGAGTTGCGGTCGAACATCCTTCGATTCCTCGGTCATGGACACCTCCGATGTCGCCGGTTCTTCACCGATCAGGCCTTGTCGAGAATCATCGTCAGAATTGTTGCGTGAACCCCGACGGAACTTCACCATCGAGGGTAGTTCCTCCGAGGAATGAGGTCACCATGCGGATCGGCATCCCCACCGAGGTCAAGAACCACGAGGACCGGGTCGCCACCACCCCCGCGGGGATCGCCGAACTGACCCACCGCGGTCACGAGGTGATCGTGCAGGCCGGCGCCGGACTCGGATCGGCGATCACCGACAACGACTTCAAGCAGGCCGGTGCCCAGATCCTCACCACCGCCGGCGAGGTGTGGGAGCAGGCCGACCTGATCGTCAAGGTCAAGGAACCGACCCCGGCCGAGTACCCGCGTCTGCGTGCCGGACAGACCCTGTTCACCTATCTGCACCTGGCCGCCGATCGAGGTTGCACCGACGCGCTGCTCGCCGCCGGGACCACGGCGATCGCCTATGAGACCGTGCGTGCCGCCGACGGCTCCCTACCTCTGCTGGCACCGATGAGCGAGGTCGCCGGCCGCCTCGCCCCACAGGTCGGCGCGTATCACCTGATGCGGTCAGAGGGCGGACGCGGCGTACTGATGGGCGGCACCCCCGGCACCGAACCCGCCCACATCGTGATCCTGGGCGCCGGCGTGGCGGGGATGAACGCGGCGATCGTCGCCGTCGGGATGGGCGCGCAGGTGACGGTCTTCGACGTCGACATCGCCAAGCTGCGCGCTGTCGACGTACGTTTCGCCGGACGCGTCCACACCCGCTACAGCACATCCCTGGCGGTGGCGGAGGCCGTCGTCGACGCCGACCTGGTGATCGGCGCGGTCCTGGTGCCCGGCGCGAAGGCACCGGTGCTGGTGCCCAACGAACTGGTGGCGCAGATGCGTGCAGGGGCGGTCCTCGTCGACGTCGCGATCGATCAGGGCGGCTGCTTCGCAGGCTCCCACCCCACCACCCACGACGATCCGACGTTCACCGTGCACGACTCACCGTCTTCTACTGCGTGGCCAACATGCCGGGCACCGTCGCCCGCACGTCGACGCAGGCCCTCACCGGCGCGACGCTGCCCTATCTGCTCCGGCTGGCCGATCAGGGCTGGGAACGTGCACTGTCCCACGATCCCACCCTGGCCGCGGGCCTGAGCACCCACAACGGCGAGCTGTTCAGCCCGGAAGTGGGTGCAGCACAGGGGTTGTCGGTGACACCGAATCCGTTCCCCCGTCGCTGATCCTCACCGCGGACGACGGCGCGTGATCCACCGGGGCGCGCCGCCGTCGGCGATCCGCACCTCCGACACCCGGAGCGGGCCGAGCACCGGGACGCCCAATCGAGCCCGAATCCGGAAGTCGGCGAGCTGGAGGCGATAGACGGTGCGCACATACGCCCGTCCGCCGAACCGGTCGGCGACCCGCAGCACGGTCTTCACCCGATCGAATCGTCGGGCATCACGCTCCGACCAGTCCCAGCCCATCAGGATGCGGAAGTCGGCGGGCAGGTTCGCGCGGGTCAGATACCGATAGGTCGGCCCGAGCAGCATCGGGAACGGTTTGCCGAGCGGTCCCCACGCCTCGGCGATGAACTCGAGATTCGACAGCGTCTCGAAGTCGTCACGGACGGGCGGGTCGATCGCCAGCTCACCGAGCCGGGAGTCCCAGTACCGGGTGAACTCCGACCAGCTCGTCGGCCAGGCGCTCGCGCGGACGTTGACGCCGGTGGCGAGCGGTTCGGCGGCCCGCGTCAGCACGTCGAGTTCGGGCTCGGCGAGGTCGCCGTAGAGCAGGGTGTACTGGTCGAGGTAGAAGCGGAACAGGCAGGCTGCCACCCACTTCTGTAGATCCGGGGAGTTCCCGCTGTAGCGGACCGGGCTGTCGGGACCGGAGACCACCGCCTGGTGTACCGCGGCGATCTCGGCGCGCATCAGGTCACGGTCGGCGGCGGTGCCGATCACCGCCGTCACGAGATACTGGCCGGTGGTCCGCGCCCGCTTCATCGGGTGGCGGCGCGGACTCCCCGACACCACACGGCTCTCGTTGACGCCATACCCAACCGGCGGTAATGACAACTGCATGATGATGTTCGCGACCCCGCTCGTCAGCCCCAGCGTGGTGACCAGATCGAACAGCGTCGTCGGCGCCCGGCTCGTGCGGTGCCCGTTCCGACCCGCCATCCCGTTCCCCAATTCTGGATACGTGCGTATCCAGAGCCGACGGTACGTCTCCCCCGACTCTCGGTCAATGGTGGCCAACCGCGACAACGACCTGCTCGATCATCGTGTGACCACTTCTGAGGTGGTTGCCGACAATGTCGGGTCACCGGGTCTCGACACGGGTCCTCGCGATGCTCGGTCCCGGCTCGACCACCAAAGAACGGTGGTTGAGCCGCTGAGGAGCGCAGCGACGAGGCGTGTGTGTTTGGTGGTTGAGCCGCTGAGGAGCGCAGCGACGAGGCGTGTGTGTTTGGTGGTTGAGCCGCTGAGGAGCGCAGCGACGAGACGTGTCGAAACCTCCGAGGTGGTTGCCGACAATGTCGGGTCACCGGGCCTCGACACGGGTCCTCGCCCTTGGGGCTCGGTCCCGGCTCGACCACCAAAGAACGGCGGTTGAGCCGACGAGGAGCGCAGCGACGAGGCGTGTGTGTTTGGTGGTTGAGCCGACGAGGAGCGCAGCGACGAGGCGTGTGTGTTTGGTGGTTGAGCCGCTGAGGAGCGCAGCGACGAGGCGTGTGTGTTTGGTGGTTGAGCCGCTGAGGAG
>NZ_JBSFRM010000002.1:344934-394158 GCF_053589235.1 Gordonia sp. NPDC003376
GGAGCGCAGCGACGAGGCGTGTCGAAACCCCCGCCGGCCGACGTCACCTCGCGACCACCTCCGAAGTGGTAGCCGACATCATCGAGTCACCGGGCCTCTACACGGGTCCTCGCGATGCTCGGTCCCGGCTCGACCATCGATGGTGGTGTCGAGGCCGGTTGACTGCCAGCCACCGCTGCGACGCGAGTGCCAACCGTCACCAGGTGAAGGTCGAGGTCTCCGACGGCGCACCCGGAACGTACCGGCGCTCGGCGAGATCGCCGTGGCCGTCGGCACCGATCCGGACAACAGTGCTCGAGCGGGTGCCGTAGTCCCCCAGGTCGACGAACACCGCCGACAGCCCGAGTTCTTGGTCGGCGGGGATTCCGGTGTGCGGCAATGACGCCGGGTCGGCGGTCACCGTGTCGTGGAGCATGTCGAGCAGTGCCGCCGGGTCGTCGCCGACATGCGTCGACAACCCGGCGGTCCCTGCGCGCACCTTGGGCCATCTCTCGTCGAGCCGACCGTTGGACAGTCCGTGCACGCCCGGTTCGACGCGTCGTGCCACGGGTCCGAAATGATTGGTGGCCCACCACATCTGTTCGCCGTCGTCGACGACGAGGTTGACCGGGGCGTACTCGTCGGCGTGGGCCACCAGGTCTCGGGCGGCGTCCTCGGCGGATCGGTCGCCGACCAGGAAGTCCACCGGCAGTCGTCCGCGGGACCGTTTGTCCGGGTCGGGGACGGCGACTCCGTCACGCACGTTGGTGACCGCGGCAAGCCGCGTATCACCCCCGGCAGCACCGTGTTTCGGTTCGCGGGTGGACACCCCCAACCAGGTTCCACCGGCGGTGAGGTCACGCCCGGCGAGGATGGGCCGGTCGTCCCAGCGGTGCACGCCCGCGGTCTGCCGGGCATGGAATTCGTCGCGGTTGGCGGCCAGGACCAGGCGATGTCGCGGATCGACGTCGAGCGCGAACAGGATCAGACACACGTCGTCGAGCCTAGTCGTGCCCGCCGCGGGGCGGTGACACCAGCGACGCGATCGCCGCGACGATGGTGCCCACCAGGTCGCCGGCGCAGTGGTCGGCGAGTTCGCCGCGTTCCTCGTCGGAGCGCAGCATGATGATCGACTCGACCATCCGGAACGGCAGCAGGCGCCGATCGTCGGCGGCGTCACCGAGCGCCGCGGCGCTGAGTTGCTCGTAGACGTCGGCCAACGCCCGTCGGGCCAGGCGGAACTCGGCGTAGCGCTCGTCGGCGACCTCCGGCAACAGATACAGCGATCCGAGGTTCCAGCGGGCATCGACGAGTTGCCGGGCATCGAAGTCGGCGAGGTCGAGCAGGCGATCGCGTGCCGGCCCGTCGGCGTGGAGCAGTGTGCGTGCATAGTGCAGTGGGCTCACCACCGTGGTCTCGAGTAGAGCCGCGAGGAGATCGTCCTTGTTCTTGAAGTGGTGGTAGAGCGAGGACTGCCGGACGCCGACGGCGTCGGCGATCATGCGCGTCGAGGTCCCGCTGTATCCGTGTCGCACGAAGAGTTCGGCAGTGGCGTCGAGAATCTCCTCGCGCGCCGTCGTCGCATCGCGTTTCGGCCGCTCCAGTCGCGGTCGTCCACGGCCGGGTGTTGCGCGGCCCGCCGTCGCCGGCATGTGCACCTCCTGGTTCGTCGGCCGCGACGTAACACGACCGTCACCGAAGTTACCGAATCCGAAACATACCTATCACCCGACAGAAAAATCCGGACGGTTATCTATCACTCGACAGATAAACGCTCGACGGGGAGCTCTCGTTCGAAGGACATCGCATGACCGCAACCGACCAGACCGCACACACCGACCAGGGGGCCGCGTCTCCCACCATCGGCCATGACGCCGACGATCTCTCCGCCTTCGGCTACGACCAGCAATTGCACCGTTCGCTGGGCAAGTTCGCCTCGTTCGCCGCGGGATTCTCGTTCGTCTCCATCCTCACCACCATCTTCCAGCTGTTCGGGCTGGGGTTCGGTTTCGGTGGCCCGGCGTTCTTCTGGACGTGGCCGATCGTCTACGCAGGCCAGTTCCTGGTGGCCCTGTGTTTCGCCGAGATCGCCGCCCGCTACCCCCTCTCCGGTGCCATCTACCAGTGGTCGCGCCGGATGGGCGGCGAGGTGATCGGCTGGTTCGGCGGATGGTTCATGATGATCGCCCAGATCGTCACCGCGGCGGCCGCGGCCATCGCCCTCCAGGTCGTCCTGCCCAGCGTGTGGACGGGATTCCAGATCATCGGCGACGACCCGACCCTGACCAGCACCTCCGGTGCGGCCAACGCAGTGCTCCTCGGCTCGATCCTGATCGTCGTGGTCACCGCGATCAACTGCGTCGGGGTGCGCTGGATGAGCCTGGTCAACAACATCGGCGTCACCTGCGAGCTCGTCGGTGTGGTCGCGGTGGTCCTCGCCCTGTTCACCCATGCCCGGCGCGGTCCCGGCGTCGTCTTCGACACCGGCGTTCCCGGCCAGCAGCCGGGCTACATCTGGGCGTTCATCGTCTCCGGTCTGATGGCGGCCTACGTGATGGTCGGTTTCGGTTCGGCCGGTGAGCTGGCCGAGGAGACCAGGAACCCACGTCGCGTCGCCCCGCGCACCATCCGGATGGCACTGACCGTCTCGGCGATCGGCGGCGGCCTGATGCTGCTCGGCGCCCTCATGGCCGCCCCCACCCTCGGTGAGGAACTCGCCGTCGGCGGACTGCCCTACGTGCTCGACTCGGTCCTCGGCAGCTTCTGGGGCAAGGTCCTGCTCTGCGACGTCGCGGTGGCGATCTTCATCTGCACCCTGGCCATCCAGACCGCCTGCTCGCGACTGATGTTCTCGATGGCCCGTGACGGTCGGCTCCCCTTCTCGACGACCCTGTCACATGTCAACTCGCGCACCGGGACCCCGATCGCACCGGCCATCCTGATCGGCGTCGCCTGCATCGCGATCCTGCTGGTCAACGTCGGCAACTCGGCGATCTTCGCCACCCTCGCCAGTGTCTGCATCATCCTGATCTACCTGGCCTACCTCGCGGTGACCGCGCCGATGCTCTACCGCCGCCTGCAGGGCTGGCCGGAGGGGACCGTGGCCGTCGACGCCGAGGGCAAGAAGCTGTTCGGGCTCGGCCCCTTCGGGATTGTCGTCAACGCCCTCGCGGTGATCTACGGCGCCCTGATGGTGATCAACCTGGCCTGGCCGCGCGCCGAGGTCTTCGACCCGGCCGGCGAGATGCCCATCCTGCGGTGGGCAGGCCCGATCTGCATCGCCGCCACCGTCCTGGTCGGCATCGCCTGCTTCCCGCACGGCAAGACCCACCCCCGCCCGGTCGGCAAGCCGACCGCCTGATTCCGAACCATCTGCACCGCACAGCCTTCGAGGAGGATCCATGACCATCACCAGCACGTCGACAGCCGGGACCGCCACCACCGCCGGAGCCCGCGAGCACGCCCGCGCCCAGGCCCGCACCGTCACCGACGCCATGCCCGTGGTGCCCGCCACCGACTGGCCCACCCCGCCGACCAGCGTCGACGCCGCCGACCTGACCTGGGCCGAGACGGTGCCCGGTGGGCGCTACACCACCAAGGTCCTCGCCCGCGGGACCCGACTGCGCCTGCGCGACCTGACCGGCAGTGCGTGTGCGCACCTGCTGATGTGGCGTGCCGACGCCCCCTGGGAGCGGCTCAACGTCGCCGACACCGTGAAGGTGCCGTGGCAGGCATACCTGACCACCGGCCATCCCCTGCTCAGCGACCAGGGCCGGGTGCTGGCCACCGTCGTCGCCGACACCAGCGCCCACCATGACGCTCTGTGTGGCACCACCACACTCGCCGACAACACCGCGAAATATGATTCGGGAGAAGCCCATTCATCCTCTCCGGCCGGGCGCGAACTGCTGCTGCTGGCGGCGGCCAAGAACGGGCTGACCGCCACCGATGTGGCGCCGTCGCTCTCGTTCTTCCACGGGATCACCGTCGCCGACGACGGCGCGCTGGTGTCCACCGGCTCGGCCGGCCCGGACACGTCGGTGGAGCTGATCGTCCATCTGCCGGTGATCGTCGCCCTCGCCAACACCGCCCATCCACTCGACCCCGCATCCGAGTTCGCCACCGGCCCGCTCGAAGTGCTCGCCTGGCGGGCCGGCACCGACCTCGACACCCTCGTCGGCGGGGCACTGGGCCCCGAGGCCGTCACGGTCGATCCGGAGTATGCCCGCGCCGTCGCCAACAGCGAGGACGCCCACCTCGCCGCCCACCTCTGATCGCGATCACCTCCCGGAAGAACACACCATGACCATCACCGAGTCACCCCGCACCGATCTGACCACCGCCCCGGCCGCCGACCTGGCCCTCATCGCCGGCGTCGTCGTCGGTGACGAGATCGTCGACGAGCGCTCCCCTTGGTCGGGTGTCGTCGCCGCCGGCGACGTGCTCACCATCGTCGACCTCCATGGCAACCAGGCCGTCGACACCCTGTTCTACGGCGGTCACGACCACACCATCCGCTACTCCGCCCAGGCCACGATCGCGGCACAGGGCAACATCTTCCTGACCACCGGTTCGGTGATCCGCGACCAGGAGTCGCAACCGATGATGACGATCGTCGCCGACGAGGTCGGCAACCACGACACCCTGGGCGGCGCCTGCTCGCAGGAGTCCAACACGCTGCGCTACGGCCACCACACCAAACATCAGCACGCGTGCGTCGAGAACTTCCTGATCGGCGGGGCGAAGCACGGGCTCGGCAAACGTGACCTCGTCGGCAACGTCAACTTCTTCATGAACGTGCCGGTCGACCCGGACGGTTCGCTGGGCATCGTCGACGGGCTGTCGGCGCCCGGCAAACGTCTGGCACTGCGCGCCGACGCCGACACCCTGGTGCTGGTGTCGAACTGCCCGCAGATCAACAACCCCTGCAACGGATTCGATCCCACCGCCGTCCGGGTGATCGTCACGCGGCCCGGCGCCTGAACGTCCCGGCTCCACGGCCTCCACCTGAACCATCCCATCTGAAACCCACTGCTGCAACGACTCTCGAGGTGACGACAATGACCACGATGGACATCCTGCGGGCCGGTCCACTGACCACCATCCAGGACTGGCCGGGCCGGGTGGGCTACTGGAACATCGGGGTGCCGCCGTCCGGGCCGATGGACGACCTGTCGTTCCGGCTGGCGAACCGGGCGGTCGGCAACCCGTCGTCGGCGGCCGGCCTGGAGGCCACCCTCGCCGGCCCGCGGGTGCGCTTCGACGCCCCGACCGTGGTCGCCGTCACCGGCGCCCCGGTTCCGGTCACCGTCGACGGAAGGGCCGTGGCGCAATGGGTTCCGATCCATCTCGATGCCGGGCAGGTCCTCGACGTCGGAATGGTGGCCGGACTGGGCCTGCGGGTGTACCTCGCGGTCGGCGGCGGCCTGGACGCCGAGGAGTACCTCGGTAGCCGGTCCACCTTCACCATGGGACGGTTCGGCGGCAAGGACGGCCGCACCCTGTCCGATGGCGACTCCCTCGACCTGGCGGGCGAGCCGATCCGCCCGGCGACCCGCATCTCCTCCGACGAGCAACCCGCACTGACCGAGTCGTGGGAGCTCGGGGTGACGGTCGGGCCCCATTCGGCGCCGGAGTTCTTCACCGAGGACGACGTCGACGACCTCATGTCCACGGCATACGCGGTGCACTTCAACTCCGACCGCACCGGTATCCGCCTGATCGGTCCGCAGCCGCGGTGGGCGCGGACCGACGGTGGCGAGGCCGGCCTGCATCCGTCGAACATCCACGACAACGCCTACTCGGTGGGTGCGCTCGACTTCACCGGCGACACCCCCATCCTTCTCGGCCCCGACGGCCCCAGCCTCGGCGGATTCGTCTGCCCGGTGACGGTCGTCGCGGCCGAACGCTGGAAGCTCGGACAGCTCAAACCCGGTGACACCGTGCGGTTCGTCGCGATCAAGGCCACCGCAGCCGCATCCCCCGGACAGCTCGGACCGGGCCGACGGGCGAACTTCGCACACGTCCTGTCCACCGGCGGCGACGCCGATCACGGCATCCTCGGACGCACCACGACCGCCGACGGCACCACCGAGGTGACCTACCGGCGCTCCGGTGACGACAACATCCTGGTCGAGTACGGCGACATGCGTCTGGACCTGGAGCTGCGCGCCCGCGTGCACGCGCTGGCCGAGCGGATCGCCGCGGAGTCCCCGCACGGCCTGATCGACCTCACGCCGGGAATCCGTTCCCTGCAGGTCAAGGCCGATCCGGATGTGTGGTCGCAGACCGCGATGCGCGAGTGGCTCACCGACTGCGAGTCGGAGCTACCGGCCGCCACCGATCTCGTGGTGCCCAGCCGCACGGTGGAACTGCCGCTGTCGTGGGACGACCCGGCCACCCGCGAGGCCATCGAACGCTACATGCTCGGGGTGCGGTCCGACGCCCCCTGGTGTCCCTGGAACATCGAGTTCATCCGCCGGATGAACGGTCTGGACTCCGTCGACGACGTCCACCGGATCGTGTTCGACGCCGACTACCTCGTGTTGGGTCTCGGCGATGTGTATCTCGGTGCGCCGGTGGCGGTCCCGCTCGACCCCCGCCATCGTCTGGTCACCACCAAGTACAACCCGGCACGCACCTGGACGCCGGAGAACGCGGTCGGGATCGGCGGCGCCTACATGTGCATCTACGGCATGGAGGGGCCGGGCGGCTACCAGTTCGTCGGCCGCACCACCCAGGTGTGGAATCACCGGCACCCGCTCCCCGCAACGGGTTTCGACCCCGAGCATCCGTGGCTACTGCGCTTCTTCGACCGCATCCGCTGGTACCCGGTGAGCGCCGAGGAACTGCTCGACATGCGTGCCGACGTAGCCGCCGGGCGGGGCGACTCCACCCGCATCACCGACGGCACGTTCTCGCTCGGGGAGCATCAACGTTTCCTCGACGCCCAAGCCGACGACATCGCCGCCACCCGCACCGCGATGGAACTCGCCCGCGACGAGGAACGTCGACGCTGGTCGCTCGGGGGCGAGTTCGCCGCCCGGCACACCCCGGAAGCGACCCCTGCCGCCACCGATACATCCGTGTTCTCCGAGGAGGGAAAAGTCGCATGACCCGCATCGACGACATCTACGCCCGGATCGCCGACGCCGACCGGCCGGAGGTGTTCATCACCTTGCGTCCGCGCGCCGAGGTGGCCGCCGAGTACGCCGCGTCGGTGGCCGCCGACGGTCCGCTCGCCGGGCTGGTCCTGGCGGTCAAGGACAACGTCGACGTCGCCGGCCTGCCCACCACCGCCGCTTGCCCCGGCTACGCCTTCACTCCCGAGGCCGATGCTCCCGCGGTGGCCGCATTGCGGGCCGTGGGCGCCGTAGTGATCGGCAAGACCAACCTCGACCAGTTCGCCACCGGCCTGGTCGGCACGCGGAGTCCGTATGGGGCGGTCCGCGATTCCCGCCGCCCCGACCGCATCTCGGGCGGGTCGAGTTCGGGGTCGGCGGTCGCGGTGGCGCTCGGCTTCGCCGACATCGCGATCGGCACCGACACCGCCGGATCGGGCCGGGTCCCGGCCGGCCTGCAGGGCATCGTCGGGGTCAAGCCGACGGTCGGTGCGGTCTCGACGGTGGGTCTGGTGCCGGCGTGCGCGAGCATCGACGTCATCAGCATCCTCGCCGCCGACCTGGCCACCGCCGATCGCGCGACGGCCGCGATGGCCGCGGCCACCGGTCCACGCCCTTTCGGTCCGGCGTGTGCGCTCGCCGCGCCGGACGTCCCGGTTCTGGCCGTCCCCGAGCAACTCCCGGAACTCGACGATGCCTGGCGGGAGGCGTTCGACGACGCCGTGGCCCGCGCCGAGAAGGCCGGGATGCGGGTCAAGACCATCGACCTGTCACCGTTCCTCGCCGCGGCCAGACTCCTCTACGAGGACGCGCTGGTCGCCGAACGATTCGACGCCGTGGGCGAGTTCGTGCGTTCGGTGGCCGGTGACGACGACACTGCCGGACTCGACCCCACGGTGGCGTCGATCATCGGGTCCGCGGATCGGTTCGGCGCGGTGGATCTGCTCCGGGCAAGACGTACCCTCGCACGATTGCGGGACGAGTCGGTCGAGCTCTGGGGCGAGGCGACCGCGCTGCTGGTCCCGACCGCACCGATGCACCCGAGCCTCGCCGAGGTGGCCGCCGACCCGATCGGCGTCAACTCCCGGATGGGCACCTACACCAACTTCTGCAATCTGTTCGACCTGTGCGCGGTCGCCGTGCCCGCCGGCACGGTCACCGAATCCGACGGCAGCACCGCCCAGTTCGGGGTCACGTTCCTCGGTCGCGGGCACGACGACGCGGTGATGATGGACCTCGCCCGGCGCTTCACCGGCACGGCACCGGAGAGTGCGGCGTCGAACTCTGCAGCTCCGAACTCTGCAGCGCCGAACGATGCGGGGTCGAACGATGCGGCGTGGCCGGAGGCGCACGTCGCGAGCACCGAACTCGCGGTGTTCGGGGCGCATATGCGCGGTGGCCCGTTGACGCACGAACTCGCCGAGCGCGGCGCGCGCTGGTCGGGTGAGGTCCGGACCGCGGCGTCGTATCGGCTGGTCGAACTCGACACCGTGCCCGCCAAACCAGGTCTCATCCGTGACCCGGATGCCGGAACCACGATCGACGGCGAGGTGTGGACGCTCTCGCCGGCCGCACTCGGCGGATTCCTCGCGGCGCTGCCCTCCCCCATGTCGCTGGGCAAGGTGGAACTCGACGACGGCCGCTGGGTGACCGGATTCGGCTGTGCCGCCGACGCCGGTGCAACTGGTGTCCCGCTCACGAGGACGCGGTGGTGAGATCAGAAGACTGTGAGATCAGTCCGTCGTGGTGAGGTCACCGGCGCCGACCACGGCACTCAGCCCGGCCATGCGTCGTTGGACGGCGGCGATCTCGCGAACCGACTGGGCGATCAGACTGCGGTCGATCGGCGACAGTCGTGACATCGTGACCAGATCCGACGGTTGCTCGCCCCGGTCGAGCAATGCGACCTGGTAGGTCAGCCGGACCCGCTGCAGCACGTCGAGCACCTCGAGCAGGGTGGCCGAGTCCGCTTCCCCCAGAAGCGGACTCGCCGCCGCAGCGCGCAGCCTCGCCCGGGTGTCGACCTCGGTGGCGCCGACGCTGATCGCCGCCCAGCGGGCCAGGTTGATCAGCGGGGTCAGGGCATGGGATTTGATGTCGAAGGTACCGGCCCGGCGAGTCAGCACATCACGCATCGACCGCAGCCGGGATCGGGTCGAGAGCGACTCGGCCAGAAGCACTCTCAGCATGTCGGGGCGGCTGCGGAGATCGCCGAACAGGCGCGGTCCGAGCGATTCCGGCGAACTGCCGGTCAAGGGCCGGGCGTCGAAGAGCAACGCGGTGAACAGCATTCCCCGGTTCTCCAGCGGCGCGTCGGTCCACGCGGCTGCCGCCGACCGCCATTCGGTGAGGGTCCGTGTGAACAGCGGCGCCGACGCCCGCACCCCGTTGTCGTCCGGCGCGATGTCACCGCCGGCGAGGATCTCGTCGACCTCGCCGAAGGCGGCGACGAGCCGCTCTCGCATGGTCGCGTCCACGGCGTCGGCGAGGATCACCGCGGATTCCACATCCGAGCTCGGCACCGCCTCGCGACGTGACACGCTGCCCAGGCACATCCACGTCGCCGAGTCCCAGGCGAGATCCGGGTGCGCGGCCTCGGTCAGGGCTGCTGCCCGGCGCAGCGAGGTCTGCAGCAGCGAAGACGCCACGGCGGTGACCTCCTGAGCGGCGCGGCCTCGGCGCACCAGGTCGGTGACCAGGTAGCGCCACCGGCGGGTGAAGTCCTGCAGTTCGTCCACCGTGGCGGCCGAGGCGAGTTCGGCCCGCAACGCCATCGCCTCGTCGACGCGCGCCGGTAACAGTTCACGCGGGGTCAGCAGACCGCGCAGGGTGCCGTCGAGGCCGACCACCGCCACCACGTCCGGGATGTGATCGGCGGCGGGATGATCGACGATCCGGGTGACGACGTCGGACACCGACACGTCCGGACCCACGGTGATCGTGGGGGCGGCACCGATCTCGACGATCGACGCGTCCGTGCTCCCGCCCGCGGCGATCCGGTCGCGCAGAGCCGCATCGGTGACGATTCGTATCGCGCCGTCAGCGGTGGCGTAACAGACCGGTCCCCGACGGGCGGCCATCACTGTCGCGGCCCCGCGGATCGTGGTGTGCGCGTCGAGGATCGGTGGGGTGTCGACCAGCAGGTCGCCCACCAGGCCGGTGCCGCCCGGCAGCATGCCACGGCGCCGCGGCACCGACAGTCGCATGGCGAGCCCGGGAATGCCGGTCGACGATCGCCCGCGCAGAGCACGTCGTGCGGCATCACCGGGGATACGGCAGATCCGCGCCTTCTCGACGACGACGGCACGGGGTCCGCGCAGTTCATCGCCCGGTCCCGGAGACACCCCGAAAACCGCTCCGGGACCGAGTACTTCGGAGAACCCGTCGGTGTCTGCGGACTCCTGCAGCCCGACGCGCCCGCTGATCACCGCGACCACCACGTCGGTCGGCTCGGTGAACCCGTCCACCAGAACCGCGCCGGCAGGTTCGGTCACGTCGCCGACGTCCACCAGCATCCGGGCAAGGGTGTCGGAGGGCAGCGCGTCGAATGGCGCATGGCTGCGCAGGAACCGGAAGAGATCCGCGCGGACGTAGGGAACTGGGTCAGCATGGATGTCGCTGCCGCGCATCCGCAGTGGCGCCGCCGGTTCACCGAACAACGGCCGTTCCGGCACGCGCACATACAACCACGGCCGGCGCTCCCGGTCAGTCTTCGGCCTGTTCTTCTCGCTCATGTGACCTCTCCGTGGACCCGATCGGCTCGAGGATGCTCCCGGTGATGTCACCAACCGTAGCGGTGTCGACGCCCACTGCCGGTCACTCGGACGGCCGACGGCGGTTTCGACACGCCTCGTCGCTGCGCTCCTCAGCGGCTCAACCAGCCACCCTCGATGGTCGAGCCGGGACCGAGCATCGCGAGGACCCGAGTCGAGACCCAGTGACCAGAGAATGTCACCAACCACCTCCAAAGTGGTCACCACCCGACATCAACCGACAGAGGTTTCGACACGCCTCGTCGCTCCGCTCCTCGACGGCTCAACCACCAAACACACACGCCTCGTCGCTCCGCTCCTCGACGGCTCAACTCAACCAGCGATCTTCGATGGTCGAGCCGGGACCGAGCATCGCGAGGACCCGAGTCGAGACCCAGTGACCCGACCATGTACCAACCACCTCCGAAGTGGTCACCACGTGACGTCGGCCGACAGAGGTTTCGACACGCCTCGTCGCTCCGCTCCTCGACGGCTCAACCACCAAACACACACGCCTCGTCGCTCCGCTCCTCGACGGCTCAACCAGCCACCCTCGACGGTCGAGACGGGACCCACGAGACACGCTCTATATCGCTTCGAGACCGTTCGATGCCACCACGGCACCCAGGACGATCAGGACCGCACCCACGATCACCGCGTTGTGCCGGGTGATCAGTTCGTCGAGCCGCGTCAGCATCGGCTGAGCCCGTGCGCCCGCGATCGTCGCGAGCACCGTGGGTGCCGCGATCGCCAGGCTCCCGACCACCACGAAGACCGCCACCGCCACCGCCTGCTCGCCGACCCGGGACGTGGCCTCGGCAACGACAGTGGACGCGGAGAGGGTGATGAGCAGGTTCTTCGGATTCCCGGCGGCCATGCCCACGCCCAGCGCCGCGGCCTTGACACTTCCGACCGTCTCGATGAGCCCGTACCAGGACGGCACCTCGTCGTCACCGTGATGTCGCCATGCCTTGTGCCACTTCCGAACGCCCAAGCCCACGAGCAGAAGACCGAGCACCAGACCGAGCGCGCCCAGGATCGGTCCCTGTCCCCCGGAAATGTGAAGCACATCGGCCAGCGCGACCAGCGCGGCACTTGCGACGAACAGACCGAGAATCCAGCCGCCGACAAAAGACCAGCCGACCAGCGCAGTCCGCTTGATCACGAGCGCCAGGCTGACCATCACCAGGGGTGCGGACGCCACGAGCAACCCGATGGCGATCGGCAGGACGTCGAGCACTGCAGCGGTCACCACGGCAATCTAACCCACGGGTGTCACCGCCGTACCTCGTGGACCACAACCGGCCCCGGCACGACGCCGGCCCGCCCCGCGACGTGCGGGACGGGCCGGTGTCGGATGTGTCGATCAGGCGTCGGCGGTGGCAGCCTCGGCCGGGGCGTCGGACTTGGCGTCCTCGTCCACCGGGACCAGGCTGATCTTGCCGCGCTCGTCGATGTCGGCGATCTCGACGCGGAGCTTGGAGCCCACGTTCACGACGTCCTCGACCTTGTTGATGCGCTTGCCCTTACCGAGCTTGGAGATGTGCACCAGGCCGTCGCGACCCGGCAGCAGCGACACGAACGCACCGAAAGCGGTGGTCTTGACGACGGTGCCGAGGAAGCGCTCGCCGACCTTCGGCAGCTGCGGGTTGGCGATGGCGTTGACCTTGTCGATCGCGGCCTGCGCCGACGGGCCGTCGGCGGCACCGACGAACACGGTGCCGTCGTCCTCGATGGAGATGTTGGCGCCGGTCTCCTCGGTGATGCCGTTGATCGTCTTGCCCTTGGGGCCGATCAGCTCGCCGATCTTGTCCACCGGGATCTTGATGGTGGTGATCCGCGGGGCGTACGGGCTCATCTCGTCCGGCTCGTCGATGGCCTCGGCCATGACGTCCAGAATGGTCAGACGGGCGTCCTTGGCCTGGCTCAGCGCGCCGGCGAGAACCTTGGAGGGGATGCCGTCGAGCTTGGTGTCGAGCTGCAGCGCGGTCACGAAGTCCTTGGTGCCGGCCACCTTGAAGTCCATGTCGCCGAAGGCATCCTCGGCGCCCAGGATGTCGGTCAGCGCGACATAGCGGGTCTCGCCGTCGACGGTGTCGGACACCAGGCCCATCGCGATGCCGGCGACCGGGGCACGCAGCGGCACACCCGCGTTCAGCAGCGACATGGTGGAGGCACACACCGAGCCCATCGAGGTGGAACCGTTGGAACCCAACGCCTCCGACACCTGACGGATCGCGTACGGGAACTCCTCGACGCTCGGGATCACCGGCACCAGGGCACGCTCGGCGAGCGCACCGTGGCCGATCTCGCGGCGCTTCGGCGAGCCGACGCGGCCGGTCTCACCGGTCGAGTACGGCGGGAAGTTGTAGTGGTGCATGTAGCGCTTGGAGGTCTCCGGCGTCAGCGAGTCGATCTGCTGGGCCATCTTGACCATGTCCAGGGTGGTGACACCGAGGATCTGGGTCTCGCCACGCTCGAACAGTGCCGAGCCGTGGGCGCGCGGGATGACCGCGACCTCCGCCGACAGCGAGCGGATGTCGGTGATGCCGCGGCCGTCGATGCGGAAGTGATCGGTCAGGATGCGCTGGCGCACCAGCTTCTTGGTGACCGAGCGGTAGGCCGCGCCGATCTCCTTCTCCCGACCCTCGAACTGCTCGGCGAGCTGCGCGAGGACGTCGTCCTTGAGCTCGTCGGTCTTGTCGTCGCGCTCCTGCTTGCCGGGAATGGTCAGGATCTCCGAGAGGCGCTCGGTGGCCACGGCGGCCACGGCGTCGAAGGCGTCCTGCTCGTACGGCGGGAACAGCGGGAACTGTCCGGTCTCCTTGGCGGCGGCGTCGGCCAGCGACTTCTGCGCCTCGCACAGGCGCGCGATGAACGGCTTGGCGGCCTCGAGACCCTCGGCGACGATCGACTCGGTCGGGGCCTGTGCGCCACCGGCGATGAGATCGATGACGTTGTCGGTGGCCTCGGCCTCGACCATCATGATCGCGACGTCGGCCGAGTCGCCTTCACCGCCGACGATGCGACCGGCCACGACCATGTCGAAGACGGCACCCTCGAGCTGCTCGGCGGTCGGGAACGCGACCCACTGGCCGGCCTTGTTCTCCTCGGTGGGGATGAGCGCGACACGCACGCCGCCGACCGGGCCGGAGAACGGCAGTCCGGCGAGCTGGGTGGACGCCGACGCCGCGTTGATCGCGACGACGTCGTAGAGGTCGTTGGGGTTCAGGCTCATCACGGTGACGACAACCTGGATCTCGTTGCGCAGGCCGTCGACGAACGACGGGCGCAGCGGACGGTCGATCAGACGGCAGGTCAGGATCGCGTCGGTGGACGGACGGCCCTCGCGACGGAAGAACGAGCCGGGGATACGGCCCGCGGCGTACATGCGCTCCTCGACGTCGACGGTCAGCGGGAAGAAGTCGAAGTGCTCCTTCGGGTGCTTCGACGCCGCGGTGGTCGACAGCAGCATGGTCTCGTCGTCGAGGTAGGCGGTCACCGAGCCGGCGGCCTGCAGGGCCAGACGGCCGGTCTCGAATCGGATGGTGCGGGTGCCGAAGCTGCCGTTGTCGATGATGGCGGTGGCTTCGGTGATGGCGTCGTCGTAGTCGACGAAGTCGTCATTGGTGGTCACATCGGTCATGTGGGGTGATGATCCCTTCGTTTCGGTCGCATCCTGCGGCCGGTGTGGGCCGCATCGTGCGGCCGTGATTATGCGGATATGGGTGCCGCGCCCCATCGGGGAAGAAGTCCGAGGTGAAGCGTGCACGCGATCTCGTCTGCGTGCGTCCGGCAACCCAGAACGGGTGTGAGACATCGTCGACCGGAGGTGACGGCATGCTCGTCTTGCCTGCCTGGAGCTCAGACGGCCTTCGATCGAAGCGGCCGGAACCTCGTGTTCCGGCGGCCACTACCGAGGACCGATCTGACACTGGGATCACATCCTGGGGACTTTGCCCACGGCAACGTTCCGTTGGCCAGCCTACCATCGACAAACCACGGAACCGGCCACCTCCAGTGGAGATGGCCGGTCCGGTGGTGTATCGGGGCTACCCTGCGCCGCTCGGCGACGCGTTCGGCAGGTCGCTCAGCGACGCAGGCCGAGGCGCTCGATCAGCGAGCGGTAGCGGTTGATGTCGACCTTGGCGACGTACTTGAGCAGGCGACGACGACGGCCGACCAGCAGCAGCAGACCCCGACGGCTGTGGTGATCGTGCTTGTGCTCCTTGAGGTGCTCGGTCAGGTCGGTGATGCGCTTGGTCAGCAGCGCGACCTGGGCCTCCGGGGAACCGGTGTCGGTCTCGTGCAGGCCGTACTCGGCCAGGATGGTCTTCTTCTCGGCAGCAGTCAGTGCCATGGATGTTCTCCGTTTCTCAGTGCCGCGCGATCATGGTGTCCCACCGCACCACATCCACCCGGATGTCTGCGTGGGACCGGTGTGCCACCGCGGACCGCAGCATCACCGACGATCCAGGTTACCGAACCGGATGCGCTCCGCCCAAATCGTGGGCGTGGGACCCTGCCTCGTGGGCTCATGACCGATCCGGAACCGGCGAGATCGTGCCGACGGCGTCCTCGCCTACCTCAGTTTCTCGGCCTCGAGGATGCCACGGGTCTTCTCCACGTCGTCGCCGATCGCGACGATCAGTGCATCGACGCTCTCGAACGGTTCCATCGGCCGGATCCGGGCGACGAAGTCGACCGCGACATGCTGGCCGTAGAGGTCGGCGCTGGTGTCGAGGACGAACGCCTCCACCGTGCGGGTGCGGCCGGAGAAGGTCGGGTTGGTACCCACCGACACCGCCGCCTCGTAGCGTTCACCCGGGACCACCTGCCCCACCACCGGACCGGCACCGAGGACGGTGAACCACGCCGCGTACACACCGTCGGCGGGGATCGCCGCATGCATGGGCGGCGCGACATTGGCTGTGGGGAAACCGAGTTCGCGGCCGCGGCCGTCGCCGCGCACCACCACGCCCTCCACGCGGTGCGGACGGCCGAGGGCCTCGGCGGCCCGCTCGACGTCGCCGGCGCCCACGCACGAGCGGATGTAGGTGGAGGAGAAGGTGACCGCGTGCTCGCCGAACAGCGAGATGGCCTGCACCTCGAAGCCGAACTTCTTGCCGAGTTCGATCAGCTTGGGCACGTCGCCGGCGGCCTTGCGCCCGAAGGTGAAGTTGTCGCCGACCACCACGTCGGCGGCATGCAGGCTCTCGACGAGGACGTCGTGGGCGAAGTCCTTGGGCGACTTCGACATCAGCTCCGGAGTGAAGGGCATGACGCAGAACACGTCGATGCCGAGTTCCTCGGCCAGTTCCGCCCGCCGGGTGAGCGTGGTCAGTTGCGGCGGATGACTACCCGCGCGCACCACCTCCGCCGGATGGGGATCGAAGGTCATCAACACCGCAGGCACCCCGCGGTCTCGTGCGGCCGTGGTGGCAGCACCGATCAGCTGCGCATGCCCACGGTGCACACCGTCGAAGACACCGATCGTGACCACACACCGACCCCAATCCGCGGGGACATCCTCGAGACCTCGCCAACGCAACACGCGCACCAGACTACGGCGCACGCGCCGCGCCCACCACCACGACCGCCCGGTGTGAACCCGAGGTGTCGGGGTGGACGGCGGCCGGTGAACGACACCCGACACGCACCACGCATTTCGCCCGTGTCGCCGTCCGCGCATAAGCTTCTCTGCATGCCCAGCAGAGGAACGTCCGGGGCCCGCAGAGAAGTCCCGGCCGATGGAGCGGTCGAGTCACTGTCGACCGTCACCCAGGACTACCTGAAGGTCATCTGGACTTCCCAGGAGTGGGCCGAGGTCAAGGTCACCACCAAGCTGCTCGCCGACAAGATGGGCGTGTCGGCGTCGACGGCGTCGGAGTCGATCCGCAAACTCGCCGATCAGGGCCTGGTCTCCCACGAGCCGTACGGTGCGGTGACGCTCACCGACGCCGGTCGCACGGCGGCGATCCTCATGGTGCGTCGGCACCGGCTGCTCGAAACCTTCCTGGTGCGCGAACTCGGCTACGGCTGGGATGAGGTGCACGACGAGGCCGAGGTGCTCGAGCACGCCGTCTCCGACCGGTTGATGGCCCGCCTCGACGCCAAACTCGGCCACCCCGACCGCGATCCACACGGCGACCCGATCCCGGCGATCGACGGATCGGTGCCGAGTCCGGCCGCTGATTCCCTCGCCGACATCGAGGTGGGGACGTCGGGGACCATCGCACGCATCTCCGACACCGATCCGGAGATGCTGCGGTACTTCGACCAGGTCGGTGTGGCACTGGACTGCACGGTGACGGTGATCGAGAAGCGTCCGTTCGCGGGGACCATCTCGATCTCGGTGAACGACGCCGACCCGATCGATCTCGGCGACATCGCCGCCCGCGCGATCTTCCTCGTGTCGCGGGCCTGAGCCCTCTCGGACCCGATGTTCGACTCCCTGGCGACGTCGGGCCGGCGGAGTCGAACCCACCGCCGAGCCCGATCACCGGGGCGTCGGCCTGCCTAGCGGAGCGTGGCGGGACGGACCACCATCACCGAACTCGCCCGGCGGCCCTTCTCCTGGATCAGTGCGATCGCCTGGCCGTCGGGGTCGACGGCGACGTGAATCCCGGTGAGCCCGATCGGCTCCAGCCAGCGACCCTGGCTGATCGACTCGGCCTCGTCGGCGTCGATGTCGCGGCGCGGGAACGACAGCAAGGCCGCCTCGTCGATCGTCAGCGACAGCTGCGGGTGCCCGGCGAGCTCGTCGAGGGTGCGCGCGTGCTCGAGTGTGAACGGTCCGACGGCGGTGCGTCGCAGCGCGGTGAGATGCCCGCCGACGCCCAGCCCGGCGCCCAGATCACGTGCCAGGGAACGGATGTAGGTGCCCGCCGAGCAGTCCACCTCGACGTCGAGGTCGATGAACCCGTCGTCGATCCGGCGGATCTCGAGGATGTCGAAGCGCGACACCGTCACCGGGCGGGCCTCGAGGTCGAAGTCGGCGCCGGTGCGCACCAGCGCGTGCGCGCGCCGTCCGTCGACCTTGATCGCCGACACCTTCGCCGGGACCTGCTCGATGTCGCCGGTCAGCGCCGCCACACCGCTGGCGATCGCCTCGTCGGTCACCTCGGCCACGTCGCCGCGGGTGAGGATCTCGCCCTCTTTGTCGTCGGTGGTGGTCGACGACCCGAGCCGGATGGTGGCCACATATGCCTTGGTGGTCAACGACAACAGCCCGAGCAGCTTGGTGGCGCGCTCGATCCCGATGACGAGCACGCCGGTGGCCATCGGGTCCAGGGTGCCGGCGTGGCCGACACGCCGGGTGTCGAAGATCTTGCGGCAGCGTGACACCGCGTCGTGGCTGGTGATGCCGCCGGACTTGTCGATGATGACCAGCCCGGCGTTCTCGATGGAGGCGTCGGCCATGTCACACCATCACGATCGTCGTCGTGATCAGTCCGCGGTCCACGAGCCAGCGGCCGTGTAGTTCGTTCAGCGGTGCTCCCCCGTCGATCGTCCGGCCGTCGATCAGGATGCGGGAGGTGAATCGCCCCGAGGCCACGGCCTCCGGGCCGGTCACCCCCACGTCGGCGGTGTCCTGCTCGAAGGTGATGTGCGCGTCCTCGAATCCCAGCCAGCGCTCGGTCAGCGGGAACCACGCCTTGTAGGTGGCCTCCTTGGCGCAGAACAACAGCCGGTCCCAGTGCAGGGTGTCCGGGCGCGTCGCGAGCACCTCCCGCTCGGCGGGCAGGCTGGTGTGGTCGAGCACACCGTCGGGCAACTCGGCGTGCGGTTCGGCGTCGATGCCGACCGACCGCACCGCCATCGAGAACCCGACGATCGCCGCGCGATACCCGTCGCAGTGGGTCAGGCTGCCGACGACCTGCTTGGGCCACAACGGCATTCCGCGTTCACCCCGCATGATCGGCACGGGGTCGATACCCAGTTCGCCGAGCGCCTGCCGCGCACAGTGGCGCGCGGTGGTGAACTCGCGGCGACGCTTCTCCACCGCCCGCGAGATCAGCGACTCCTCGGCGGGCATCGGGGTCAGACCCGGTGGGTCACCGAAGGATTCCGCCGCGGCCACACCGGCGGGCAACAGTCGTTCGATCACGGTGTGTCTCCCAGGCTGTCGTCGGTACGTGTCTGATCGGGGTCGGCCTGTTTCGGGGTCTGGCCGGTCGGCGCCGACCCGGATCGCTGTGACCCCGACCGCCTGCGGCGTCGTTCCTCGATCCGGCGGGCGAACTCCCGGGCCCGCTCCTCGTAGTCGGGTGGCAGCTCGAAGCGGGCGCCGTGGGCGGGCAGGTCGGCCTCACGCAGGCCCGGATCGGGATGGATCTGCCGCAGCAGGGGTTCGGGCAGGCCGCGACGCTTCCACTCACGCGGATAGCCCACCGACACCTCCTCGAACCGGACGTCGTCGTAGAAGGTGGTGCGCGGGATGTGCAGGTGCCCGTAGACGCAGCAGGCGGCGTTGAATCTCGTGTGCCAGTCGGCGGTCTCGACGGTGCCGCACCACAGCGCGAACTCCGGGTACATCAGGGTGTCGGTGGGTTCGCGGCGCAGTGGCCAGTGGTTGATCAGGATGGTCGACTCGGCCGGGTCGACGGCCTCGAGCCGCGTGCGGGTGGCGGCCACGCGTGCCCGTCCCCACGCATCGCGGGTGGGGTACGGCTCGGGTGAGAGCAGGAACTCGTCGGTGGCCACCACATTGCGTTCCCGCGCGACGGCGAGCGCCGCGAGCGCGGTGGCCGTGCCCTCCGGACGGAACGTGTAGTCGTAGAGCAGGAACATCGGCACCACCCGTACCGGACCGCTGCCGTCGCCGGGATCGAAGCTCGGGTAGATGTCCTCCGGGGTGATCACCCCGATGTCCCGGCACGCCTGCACCAGGTAGTCGTACCGGGCCACGCCGAACACCTGCAACGGGTCCTTGGCCGTGGTGTAGAGCTCGTGGTTGCCCGGTACCCAGATCACGGTGTGGAAGCGCGCACGCAGCCGCCGCAGGGTGTCGATGATGTCGTCGGTGCGTTCAGCGACGTCACCGGCCACGATCAGCCAGTCGTCGTCGGAGCTCGGCCGGATCTGGTCGATGATGTGCTCGTTGCCGCGATGTGCAACATGCAGATCGCTGATCGCCCAGAGAGTTGCCACGAGGATCCATCGTGCCACGGACCCCGGCGTGCGGTGGAATCGGCGGACTCCCGCACCGCGTCGGGGGTCTGACCGCCCGGTGTTCAGGCGATCTCGGTACCGGTCCGGTGCCAGCGACCGGAGGCCACCCGCCACACCACGGCGATCAACCGGATCACCATGAACAGCACCAGACCCGACCACACCCCGGCAAGGCCCCAGTCGAAGGCCAGCGACATCCAGATCAGCGGCAGGAAGCCGACGAGCGCGCCGATCAGGGTGGCGGTACGCAGGAACGCGGCGTCGCCGCTTCCGAGCAGGACACCGTCGAGCGCGAACACCACCCCGGCGACCGGCAGCATGCCGACGAAGAACCACCACGGCACCCCGATCGCGGCGAGGACCTCGTCGTCGGAGGTGAAGACCCGCGGCAGCACCGACGACCCGAGCGCGAACACACCGGCCATCAGCACCGCGGCCACCGCCGACATGATGGTGACCCGCCGGGCGACGCTGCGCGCCACGGCCACCGACCCCGCGCCGAGGGCGGCACCGACGAGGGCCTGCGCGGCGATCGCCACCGAGTCCAGGAACAGCGACATGAAGTCCCACAGTTGCAGCACGAGCTGGTGGGCGGCGACCTGGGCCACCCCGAACCGAGCGGCCACCGCGGCCGCCGAGACGAAGCAGATCTGGAAGCTCAGGCTCCGGACGATCAGGTCCCGGGCCATGCGCAGCTGTGCGCCGATCACCGACCGGCGCGGAGCGAACGCCGCCCATGGCCGTTCGGCGCCGGCGACGCGTTCCCGGATCACCCGTGCCGCGAAGAGCAGGCCGGTGATCCCCTGGCCGATCACGTTCGCCACGGCGCTGCCGTCGAGACCGAGCCGTGGAAAGAAGCCGATGCCGTGCACGAGCCCGACGACGAGGACCGCCGCCACCGACAGCCCCACCACCACGTAGACGATCGGACGACGGGTCTCCTGCACCCCCCGCATCCAGCCGTTGCCGGCCATCGACAGCAGGATCAACGGAACCCCGAACACCGCGATGCGCAGCCACTGGGTGGCATCCGCGGCGACCACCGCCGACGCCGGGGACTCGTGTCCGACCAGCGCCGACATCACCCAGGGGGCGATCGGGTAGGCGATCACGACGATCAGCAGTCCCGCGCCGACGGCGATCCAGCTCGCCTGCACACCCTCCTCCACCGCCCCGGCCCGGTCGCCGGCACCGAACCGGCGGGCCGAGCGGGCGGTGGTCCCGTACGACAGGAACGTCAACTGGGTGCTGATGATCGACAGCACCAGGGTGGCCACGGCGACTGCGGCGAGTTCGTCGCCGCCGAGCCTGCCGACCACGGCCAGGTCCAACAGCAGGTACAGCGGCGGTGCGATCAGCACCGCCAGCGCCGACACCGTCAGGACACCGACCCGTCGCATCCCGGGGTCGAGGTCGGCGGGTGCCGGGGGTGCGGGGATCAGAGCGAGTCCCGCAGCCGCGCGACGACCTCGTCGATCGGGCCGGCATCGCTGTACCCGGAGGCACGCCGGTGGCCGCCGCCGCCGTGCCCACGGACGATCGGGACCAGGTCGACGGTGTTCTTCGATCGGAGCGAGACCGTCCACTGCCCGGCCTCCACCTCCTTGAACACCGCGGCGACCTCGGCCTCGGCGGCGGTGCGCACGATGTCGACGATGCTCTCCGACTCCTCCCAGCTGAGGTCGGCGAGGGCTGCGGCGTCGACCACCGCATACACCAGACCCTCACCACCGCAGGCGGTTCGATCGAGCTGTGCGGCGCCGAGGACCTGGGAGACCATGCCGAACCAGGAGAACGGATGGGTGTCGAAGAGCCGTCGGCTCCAGCCGCGTCCGTCCACCCCGACGTCGAGCAGTCGGGCCCCGACCCGCAGGGAGTCCGGCCGCGCCCACCGGAACGAACCGGTGTCGGTGGTCAGTCCCGCATACAGGCAGGTCGCGATGTCGACATCGACGTCTGCCCCCATGTCGTCGAGGACGCGCAGCACCAACTCCGCGGTGCAGTCGGCGGCCGGGTCGATGAAGTCGATGTCACCGAACCCCGGGTTGGAGGCGTGGTGGTCGATCACCACGGAGGACTCGGCCGCACCGAAGTGCGTACCGAGCGCTCCCAGACGCTGGATACTCGCCGCATCCACCGACACCGCGACCCGATGTCCCACCAGATCCGCGGGATCGACGAGCAGCTTGCTGCCCGGCAGCTCCCGTAACGCGGCCGGTAGATCCTCGGGTCCCGGGAACGCCACCTCGACGTCGATCCCGAGACGGTCCAGGGCCAGACCGAGCGCCAGACCACTGCCGATCGTGTCGGCGTCCGGTCGCATGTGACACAGGACGGTCACCGCTCCCGCGTCGTCGGCGGCGCGGCGTAGCAGTGCCGCGACGTCCGAACTCGAACCGGCGGTCACTCGTCGGCGTCCTCGCCGTCCGCGGTCTCCGGATGGTCGTCGTCCTTGCTGCGGTAGGGGTCGGCGTCACCGGCCGGGCTCGCACCCGCCGCCTGCCTGGCGACGAGTTCGTCACTCGCCCGGGCCTTGGCGACCAGTTCCTCCATCTGCCGGGCCGCGTCGGGCACGGTGTCGACGACGAAGGTCAGTGTCGGGGTGAATCGGACACCGGTGCCGGCGCCCACCTTGGAGCGCAGGATGCCGGTGGCCTTCTTGAGGCCGGCCGCGGCACCCTCGAGATCGGGTTCGTCATCGATGCCCGCACCCATCACCGTGTAGAAGATGGTGGCGTCGTGCAGGTCCGCGGTGACGCGTGCGTCGGTGACGGTCACATGTGCCAGCCGCGGATCCTTGATCTCGTTCGCGATCGCCGACGCGACGATCGACGAGATCCGCTTGGCGAGTCGTTGTGCTCGTGCCGGATCGGCCATCGGGTTCCTCCCTGAGGTCAGAAGATGCTCCCCTCCCGACCCGGCAGGCACCGGGTGCGGTGCGTGCCGGGCGGAAGGGGAGCCTGGGTGTAACGGTGCGCGTCAGTCGCGCGGCTTCTCCTGCAACTCGTAGGTCTCGATCACGTCGTCGACCTTGATGTCGCTGTAGGTGACCGTCAGACCACATTCGTAGCCTTCGCGGACCTCGACCACGTCGTCCTTCTCGCGACGGAGCGAGGCGATCGTGAGGTTCTCGGCGACCACGACGTTGTCACGCAGCAGACGGGCCTTGGCGTTGCGGCGCACGATGCCCGACTGCACGAGGCAACCGGCGATGTTGCCGATCTTCGACGACTTGAAGATCGCGCGGATCTCGGCGCGGCCGAGCTCCACCTCTTCGTAGACCGGCTTGAGCATGCCCTTGAGCGCGCTCTCGATCTCGTCGATGGCCTGGTAGATCACCGAGTAGTACCGGATGTCGACGCCCTCGCGGTTGGCCAGCTCGGTGGCCTTGCCCTCCGCACGGACGTTGAAGCCGATGATGATCGCATCCGACGCCGCAGCCAGGTTGACGTTGGTCTCGGTGACGCCACCGACACCGCGGTCGATGACCCGCAACGAGACCTCGTCGCCCATCTCGATCCCGAGCAACGCCTCTTCGAGCGCCTCGACGGTACCCGAGTTGTCACCCTTGAGGATGAGGTTGAGCTGGCTGGTCTCCTTGAGCGCCGAATCCAGGTCCTCGAGGCTGATCCGCTTACGGCTGCGTGCGGCCAGCGCGTTGCGCTTGCGCGCATTGCGCCGGTCGGCAATCTGCCGGGCGATGCGGTCTTCCTCGACGACGAGCAGGTTGTCACCGGCACCGGGCACCGACGTGAAGCCGATGACCTGGACCGGACGCGACGGCAGCGCCTCTTCGACGTCGTCGCCGTACTCGTCGACCATGCGGCGCACGCGACCGTAGGCGTCGCCGGCGACCACGGAGTCGCCGACCCGCAGGGTGCCACGCTGGACCAGCACGGTGGCCACCGGGCCACGACCGCGGTCCAGGTGGGCTTCGATGGCCACACCCTGCGCGTCCATGTCCGGGTTCGCCCGCAGATCCAGCGATGCGTCGGCGGTCAGCAGCACTGCCTCGAGGAGTTCCTCGATGTGCAGACCCTGCTTGGCCGAGATGTCGACGAACATGGTCTCGCCGCCGTACTCCTCGGGCACCAGACCGTACTCGGTGAGCTGACCACGGATCTTGGTCGGGTCGGCGCCTTCCTTGTCGATCTTGTTGACCGCCACGACGATCGGCACGTCGGCCGCCTGGGCGTGGTTGACCGCCTCCACCGTCTGCGGCATGACGCCGTCGTCGGCCGCGACCACGAGGATCGCGATGTCGGTGGCCTTCGCACCACGGGCACGCATGGCGGTGAACGCCTCGTGACCCGGGGTGTCGATGAAGGTGATCAGGCGATCCTCACCGTTGAGGTGCGTGTCGACCTGGTAGGCACCGATGTGCTGGGTGATACCACCGGCCTCGCCCTCGCGGACGTTGGCCTTACGGATGGTGTCGAGCAGTCGGGTCTTGCCGTGGTCGACGTGACCCATGACGGTGACCACCGGCGGCCGCTGTGCGAGGTCTTCCTCGCCACCCTCGTCCTCGCCGTAGCTGAGATCGAAGCTCTCGAGCAGCTCGCGGTCCTCGTCCTCCGGGCTCACGACCTGGACGCTGTAGTTCATCTCGCCGCCGAGCAGCTCCAGCGTCTCGTCGTTGACCGACTCGGTCGCCGTGACCATCTCGCCGAGGTTGAACAAGGCCTGCACCAGCGATGCCGGGTTGGCACCGATCTTGTCCGCGAAGTCCGACAGCGATGCGCCGCGGGCGAGGCGGATGACCTCACCGTTGCCGCGGGGCAGCCGGACACCGCCGACTGCCGGTGCCTGCATGCTCTCGTACTCGGCGCGCTTCGCCCGCTTCGACTTGCGACCCCTGCGCGGGGCACCGCCGGGACGGCCGAACGCACCCGCGGCACCGCCGCGGCCACGACCGCCGCCACCACCGCCACCGGGGCGTCCGCGGAAGCCACCACCGGCGGGGGCACCTCCGCCACCGCCACCGGGGCCACCACGGTATCCACCGCCGCCGCCACCGCCACCGGGGCCACCACGACCGGCGCCGCCGCCACGACCGCCCGGACGGGCGTCGGGCCGTGCGGCACGGCTGGGCATCGCACCCGGGTTCGGGCGCGGCGGCATGTTGCCGGGGCTCGGACGGTTACCGCCCTGACCACCACCGGGACGGGGGCCACCCTGACCGGGACGGCCGCCACCCTGGGCACCACCGGGACGTCCGCCGCCGGGGCGAGGACCGCCCTGGCCGGGACGCGGGGCCGGCGGACGCGGCGCGGGGGCCGGAGCCGACGAGTACGGGTTGTTGCCCACACGCGGGGTGCGCGGACCGGGCTTGGGTCCCGGACGCGGGCCCGGGGTGGGGCCGCCGGGCCTCTGTCCGGCGGGCTTGGTCTCCGGAGCGCTCTGCTGTGCGGCCGCGGGACGCGGTGCACCGGGCTTGGGGCCGGGTGCTGCCGTACTCGGCTTGGGGCCGGGCTGCGGGCGCGACGGGGCCGACGGCGCGGCGGCCGCAGGTGCGGCCGGACGGGCCGGGGCGGCAGGACGTGCCTGCGCTGCCGGGGCCTCGGGCGCCGGCGCGGGACCGGGCTTGGGGGATCCCGGACGCGGGCCGGGACGCGGACCGGCGCCGGGTTTGGCGTTCGATCCGTTGGCACCGGGTTTCGGTGCCGAAGAACCGGCTCCGCCGGAGCCGTCCTTCTTGGGGAATGATTCGCGGAGTCGACGGGCCACCGGGGCCTCGACGGTCGACGACGCGGATTTGACGAACTCGCCCTGTTCCTTGAGTCGCTCGAGCACCTGTTTGCTCGTCACTCCCAGTTCCTTGGCCAGTTCGTGCACGCGGGCCTTGCCTGCCACTGCTCTCCTCACTATGGAGGCCGAGCGGGGCTGCCCGCTGCGGCCTCGGATTACGTCCGATACGAGGTCATCGTGGTGACTTCACGGTGTGCTCATGTCTTCTGCTACCTGTTCTGGCCCGTTGTCGGGGCCTGTGCTGTCGTCCGTGGCCGGTGCCGGGACTCCGGTTCCGATCACTTCGGTGAGGTCGTCCGGTTCCACGACCAGACGCGGCGTCCTCAGTGCCGCGGCGAACGCGCGTCGCCTCACCGCGACGGACACACAGTCCCTCCGCGGATGCAGCCACGCACCCCGTCCCGACATGGTCTTCGCGAGATCGACGACGACGCACTGGCCGTCCTCCCCTGCGCGGGCGACCACCCGGATCAGATCCGAGGTGTCAGCCCGCTGCCGACATCCGACACACATCCGAATCGGACGATGCCGGCCGACCCGCGCGGAACCCTGCCGCACGGCTCGACGCCGATCACGCCGACCTCCGTCCGTTGACGGTGCCGACGACTTTCGCTGAACCATCGCTTAGTCTAGCGCGCGTCGTGGCCGGTAGGACAATCGCCTGTCACCTGGCGTCGGGACGGGGTGCCTCGGCATCTCCGGCGGGACCGGTGTCGGCGTCCGAGCGGATGTCGATCCGCCACCCGGTGAGCCGGGCGGCGAGCCGGGCATTCTGCCCTTCCTTGCCGATGGCCAGCGACAGCTGGTAGTCGGGGACCACCACGCGCGCCGCCTTGGCCGCCGCGTCGACGACCTCCACCGACACAACCTTCGCCGGCGACAGGGCATTCCCGACGAACACCGCGGGATCGGAATCGAAGTCGATGATGTCGATCTTCTCCCCCGCCAGTTCGCTCATCACGTTTCGCACGCGCTGACCCATCGGGCCGATGCACGCCCCCTTGGCGTTGAGTCCGCTGACCCCGGTGTGCACCGCGATCTTCGACCGGTGGCCGGCCTCGCGGGCGACGGCCACGATCTCCACCGAACCGTCCTCGATCTCGGGCACCTCGAGCGAGAACAACTTGCGCACCAGGTTCGGGTGGGTACGCGAGAGCGTGATCTGCGGACCGCGCTGACCGCGGGCCACGCCCACCACGTAGCACTTGATCCGGTCGCCGTGGCGGTAGGTCTCGCCCGGCACCTGCTCGGCCGAGGGGATGATGCCCTCGGTGGCATTGGCCTCGTTGCCGATCTGCACCACGATCATGCCGCGGGCGTTGGCGCGGGCGTCCTGCTGCACCACACCGCCCACGATCTCGCCCTCGTGCGCGGCCAGCTCACCGAAGCTCTTCTCGTTCTCCGCGTCACGCAGACGCTGCAGGATGACCTGCCGGGCGGTGGTGGCGGCGATGCGGCCGAAGCCCTCGGGGGTGTCGTCGTACTCGTGCACCACATTGCCGTGGTCGTCGAGCTCCTGCGCCATCACGCGGACGGCACCGGACTTGCGGTTGACGTCGATCCGGGCGTGCGGGGCGAAGCCGTCGGTATGACGGTAGGCGGTGAGCAGGGCCGTCTCGATCGCGGTGATCACCGTGTCGATCGAAATACCCTTGTCGGCCTCGATCATCCGCAGGGCGTTGATGTCGATGTTCATCGGGAAGGACTCCTATTCACTTGTCGGTTTCATCTGTCGAGTTCGGTGGGTCCGGGATCGCGCCGGCGGGCGATCTCGTCCTCGTCGAGTCCGCACCGCTGCAGGTCGGCGACGCTGGGCCGGGAGAAGTCCACCTCCACCACCGCCGCGGCGATGGTGTCGAACGGCACCGTGCGCATGCCGATCCGGCCTTTGTTGTTGCTGACGATCTCGACCGCGTCGTCGGTGATGGTCCCGATCCGGCCGGTGATCCGCTTGTCGTCGGTGACCTTCCGGTCGGCATCTCCGGTGAGGTCGATTCCGGTGAGGTCGATGCGGACCTTGCGTCCCTGCGCGCGGCGCCAGTGGCGGGGTAACGTGAGAGGCCGGCCGATGCCGGGCGAGGTGATCTCCAGGGTGTAGGCGTCCTCGGAGACGTCCGGGTGGGCGTCGAGGACGTCGTTGATCTCTCGGGTCAGATCGCCGAGCAGGTCGAGGTCGGTACCGCCGTCGCGGTCGACGACCAAGACGATCTCGTCCTGTCCCCCGGACGTGGTCACCACGACGTCCTCGAGGTCGAGTCCGCACGAGGTGACGATGCCTTCGACGAGGTCGCGTACCCGATCTCCGTCGATTCTCACCGTGTCCTCCTCATGTTCAGTTGTCGTCGGTGTTCAGTTGTCGTCGGTGTTCAGTTGTCGTCGGTGTTCAGTTGTGTGGGCTGTCCGAATCGCCGGGGCTGTTCGGATCGGGATCGACGGCGTCGGTCCGGCCGATCACGGCGTCTGCGAGCGCACACCATGCTAGAGGATGTCGGTACGGAATCGGTCATCCAGCACGTGACCACCACCGGTCCACCCGGCTGGCATCATGTCTCGGGTGACCGAGCTGCCGATCGACCCCGCCCCCCACCCGGCATCCCCGAACCGACGCACCGTCCTGCGTGGCGGTCTGGTGATCGGCGCCGGAGTGGTGGTCGCGGCATCGGTGTCGGCGTGTGAGAGCGGCCCGACCCCCGGCCAGACCACCGCCGAGGCGTTGCTGCCGCTGGCACGGTCGGCGAACGTCGATGCGGCCACGGCCCGCGATCTCGCCCCGCGTGTGACCGAGTACTCCGCGGCGCTCGCGGTGGTGGCCGATCAGCGCAAGCAGCATGCCGAGGCCCTGACCGCCGAGATCACCCGCCTCGACCAGGACATCGCGTCCCGGGTGTCGGAGACGGCGTCGGCGTCGGCGTCGGTCACACCCACCCCGACGGCACCGACCGGGCCGGCCACCCTCGACGACCTGCGCACCTCGCTGACCTCCTCGGCCACAGCCGCCCGTCAGGCGGCGATCTCGCTGTCGGGGTATTCGTCGGGCCTGGCCGGGTCGGTCGGCGCATCGACGACGACCCTCGTGGAGGTACAGCTCGGATGAGCACCATCGAGTCCCTGACCGCAGCCGCCGACGCAGAGAATGCGGCGATCTTCACCTACGGGGTGATCACCGCGTTCGTGACGGCCGCGCGCCGACCGACGGTGAACGAGAACATCGCCGCCCATCGGACCGCGCGGGATGCGGTCGGCGCGGCGATCACCGCGGCCGGCGGCACCCCCCCGCTGGCCGCCGCCGGCTACACACTGCCGGTGGACGTGACCGATCCGCTGAGCGCGGCGAAGGTGGCGCTGGCCGCCGAGGTCGACTGCACCGTCGCCTACCGCGCGGTGCTCGAGCAGTCCGACGACGAGAAGGCCCACACCCTCGCCGTCGACGAACTGACGGCATCGGCACGCCGGGCCTCCGACTGGCGGGTGGCGTTGGGTGACAAACCGGCCACCGTCGCCTTCCCGGGCGCCCCGGCGACGTAGTGGTCCACGGTCCGCGCACCGCAGCCACACCACGGACGCGTGCGCACCTGCGCTGTGCGCCCGACCACCACGTGCGCGCCGAATCACCAGGGGCGCGCCGAATCACCAGGGGCGCGCCGAATCACCAGGGGCGCGGCAGATCCACCGTGCCCATGGTGATCGCGTGGGGATCTCGCCGGCGCCGATCAGCTCCGGGCGGCCGCGGTGATCGCCGACACCGCGTCGGCCACCGGCACCTCGGTGCTCTCGCCGGTGAACCGGTCACGCAGCTCGACCACGCCGTTGGCGTAACCACGTCCGACGACGACCACCGTCGGCATACCGAGCAGCTCGGCATCCTTGAACTTCACGCCCGGCGATGCCTTGCGGTCGTCGAGGAGCACCTCGAGGCCGGCGGCGTCGAGGTCGGCAGCGAGCGTGCCCGCCCCGTCGATCGCGGCCTGGTCCTTGTTGGCGATCACCAGGTGCACGTCGAACGGTGTGACCTCACGCGGCCAGCGCAGGCCCTTGTCGTCGTGCCACTGCTCGGCGAGCACCGCGACCAGTCGTGACACACCGACTCCGTAGGAGCCCATGGTGAGGCGGACCGGCTTGCCGGTCTCGCCGAGCACGTCCACCTCGAAGGCATCGGTGTACTTGCGACCGAGCTGGAAGATGTGTCCGATCTCGATGCCCTTGGCGCTGACCAGGGTGCCCTTGCCGTCGGGCGAGGCGTCACCGTCGCGGACCTCCGCTGCCTCGATGGTGCCGTCGGGGGTGAAGTCGCGGCCGGACACCAGGCCGACGACGTGCTTGTTGGGTTCGTCGGCGCCGGTGATCCACGCGGTGCCGTCGGCGACGCGCGGGTCGACGAGGTAGCGGACCTCGTTGTCCTGCAGCCCCTTCGGTCCGATGTAACCCTTGACCAGGAACGGGTTGGCGGTGAAGTCGTCCTCGGTGAGCAACTCCACCTCGGCCGGTTCCAGCGATGCCTCGAGGCGCTTGAAGTCCACCTCACGGTCGCCAGGCACGCCGACGCCGAGCAATTCCCAGTCGGCACCCGGGGCACGGACCTTGACCAGCACGTTCTTCAGCGTGTCCGCGGCGGTGTAGGTGCCGTCGAGGGCATTGTTGGCCCAGTCGACCAGCGAATCGATGGTCGGGGCGTCGGGGGTGTCGTGCACCTTCGCCTGCGGCAGACCGTCGAACGGGACGGGCTCGACCGGCGGGGTGATCACGGCCTCGACGTTGGCGGCATATCCGGACTCGAGACAGCGCACGAAGGTGTCCTCGCCGACCTCGCTCTCGGCGAGGAACTCCTCGGAGGCGCTGCCGCCCATCGCGCCGGAGGTGGCGGCGACGATCACGTACTTGACGCCGAGGCGGGCGAAGATCTTCTGGTAGGCCTCGCGGTGGGCGTCGTAGCTGGCCTTGAGACCGTCGTCGTCGAGGTCGAAGGAGTACGAGTCCTTCATCACGAACTCGCGGCCGCGCAGGATGCCGGCGCGGGGACGCTCCTCGTCGCGGTACTTGGTCTGGATCTGGTACAGGGTGACCGGCATGTCCTTGTACGACGAGTACTCACCCTTGACCAGCTGGGTGAACAGCTCCTCGTGGGTGGGGCCGAGCAGCATGTCGACGCCCTTGCGGTCCTTGAGACGGAACAGCGCATCGCCGTACTCGGTCCACCGGCCGGTCTGCTCGTAGGGGTCGCGTGGCAGTAGCGCGGGCAGGAGGATCTCCTGCGCACCGATGGCGTTCATCTCCTCGCGGACGACGTTCTCGACGGCCCTGAGCACGCGCAGCCCCAACGGGAGCCAGCTGTAGACACCCGGCGCCGCGCGTCGGACGTACCCGGCACGGACCAGCAGCTTGTGGCTGGGCACCTCGGCATCGGCAGGGTCGTCGCGCAGCGTGCGAAGGAACAGGGTCGACATGCGTGTGATCACGGGTGACCAGTTTAGTTATGGTGTTGCGGTGCTCGTCATCCTCCCTCCCTCGGAGACCAAGTCCGACGGTGGCCCGGGTTCACCGCTCGACCTCGACGCCCTCTCCTTCGGCGACCTCAATCCCATCCGCAAGACCCTGGGCGATGCGTTGGTCGTCCTCGCCGCCGACCTCGACGCCAGCCAGAAGGCGCTCGGCCTGGGTCGTACCCAGCTCGACGAGGTCGACCGCAACGCCGACCTGTGGCTCTCGCCCACCCGTCCGGCGATCGAGCGGTACACCGGGGTGCTCTACGACGCCCTCGACCACGCGTCCCTGACCAGGGCAGGCAAGGCGAAGGCCGCCGAGCGGCTGGCGATCGGCTCGGCACTGTTCGGGGTGGTACGTGCCGGTGATCCGATTCCCGCCTATCGGCTCTCCGGCGGCTCCAAACTACCCGGCTTCGGCACGCTGACCTCGGTGTGGAAGCGCGAGTTGTCGGCGACGCTCGACGCGGTCGACGACTTCGTGGTGGATCTGCGGTCGGGGATCTACCAGCAGCTCGGGCCGGTGTCGGGGGCGGTCACCGCGACCGTGGTGACCGAGTCCGCCGATGGCTCCCGCAAGGTGGTGAGCCACTTCAACAAGCACTACAAGGGGCTGATGGCACGCGAGCTGGTCCGCACCCGGCGCATCGTGCGCGATGTCAACGCACTCGCCGCTGTACTCGCCGACGCCGGACAGCGGGTCGAGATCGCCTCGCCGACCGAGATCGTCGTCGTCACCGAATAGTCCTCCCTGCCCGTCGAGTGGGCACATGAGCACGTTCACCGGGCGCCCCATCCCGCCGACCGGGCGCCCCATCCCGCCGACCGGGCGTCAGATCTCGTTGACCGGGCACCCCATCCCGCCGACCGGGCGTCAGATCTCGTTGACCGGGCGCTTGATCGCGTCGACTGGGCGCATGAGGACGTACACCGGGTGCCCCATCCCGCCGATCGGGCGCCCTACCACGTCGACCGGGTGCCAGAACAGGTTGACCGGGCGCCAACGCTCACAAGGAGTTCACGTGCCGGTCCCTACACTCGGCGCCATGCTGGTCTGGATCAACGGCGCCTTCGGCGCGGGCAAGACCCACACGGCGTTCGAACTGGCCCGCCGCTGCGGGAACGCGCATGTCGCCGATCCCGAGCTGATCGGATACGGCATCCACAAGGTGTTGCCCGCCCACGCGCGCCGCGACTTCCAGGACCGACCGCACTGGCGATCGGCGGTGGTCGCGACCCTCGCCGACGCCGTCGCCGAGTGGGACGGTCCGGTGATCGTGCCGATGACGCTGGTCGACGCCGACCACTTCGACGAGATCATGGCCGGCCTCGCCGACCGTGGCATCGACGTCACCCACGTCTCGTTGTCGGCGACACCGGCGACCTTGCAGCGCCGGCTCCGTACGCGCAGCGGGTACTGGATCGGCCGGGTCGCGGGACGCGAGGAGACATGGGCGATGGCACAGATCGACCGCTGCGTCGAGGCACTCGCCGCTCCGCGGTTCGCCGTCCACGTGCCGACCGACGGCCGCTCGCTCGATGCCGTCGTCGAGACGATTGCCGCCCTGACCGGACTAACCCTGCGCCGTCCGCCGCTTCGTGGGCCGCGGCGGCAACTGCGCCGGGTACGAGTGGGACTCGCCCACATCCGATGGTGACGTGGCCGGCTACCCGGTCAACGCGATCGAGCGCCCGGTCAACGAAGTCAGGCGCCCGGTCAACGAAATCAGGCGCCCAGTCAACGCGAACGGACGCCCGGTGAACGTGTTCGGGAGACGGGGCGACGACTAGTTCGGGTCGAGATCGGAGTTGGCCGCCTCTTGCGCGGCCTGTCCCTCGGCGACCTCTTCGGGGGTGAACCGCATGAACAGCACCACCACCGCCGCGATCACCGCGATACCGGCACAGCAGGCGAAGGCCAGTCCGTAGCCGTCGGCCTGCGCCGCGAGCTGGGTCTCGTTCATCGTCTCCACCGGTGCCGTGGTACCGCCCTGCGACAGAGCCCGCGAGGTGACCATGGCGCCGACGATGACCAGACCGATGGCCCCGCCGAGGTTCTGCGCCACCTGGGCGAGGGCGGTGAGCGGACCGATCTCGGTAGGGCCGACACCGGCCACCACCGACAACGTCAGCGGGATCACCGCCAGCCCCACGCCGAATCCGATCACGATCACCGGGATCGCGATGCTGGGCAGATAGCTCGGCTTGTCGTCGGCGATCGAGGAGGCGTAGAGACAGCCGAACAGGATCACCGCACCGCCGAACAACACCAGCCAGCGCGGCTGGATCAGCAACGCCAACTTGGAGGCGATGGCGGCGGCCACGCCGAGTCCCACGGCGAAGGGCACCACGGCCAGTCCACTCTGGATCGGTGTGTACTTGAGGATTCCCTGCAGGTACTGCGAGATGAACACCGCCATGCACATCATGATCATGCTGGACAGGAAGATCGCCCCGAGTGCGGCCACACGACTGGAGTTGTCGAACAACACGAACGGCAGGATCGGGTTGGCGGCACGCCGCTCGACCATCACGAATGCGATCAGCGCGACCGTGCCGAGCACGAACGACACGATCACCAGCGGCCGTCCCCACCCGTTGGGTCCTTCGCTCACCGCGAGGACCAGCAGGGTGCAGCCGAGTGTGGCGAGAACGGCTCCGGGCACGTCGAGCGCCAGCCGCTCCCCCTGCGATTCACGCAGCACCCACAGTGCCCCGACGGCCACCGCGATACCGATCGGCACGTTGATCAGGAACACCAGCCGCCAGGACACCTGGGTGAGCACGCCACCGAGGATCAGGCCGGCCACCGACCCCAGTCCGGTCATCGCGGCGTAGATCGCGAAGGCCTGGCTTCGTGGTTTACCGGGTGCGAAGGTGGTCGCGACCAATGCCATTGCGGTGGGTGCGGCGATCGCCGCCGAGGCCCCCTGCAGACCGCGGCCGATGATCAGGCTCGTGCTGTCCCAGGCCACACCGCACAGCAGCGACGTCACCGTGAACGCCGTGACGCCGATGATGAACATGCGTTTGCGGCCGAACGTGTCTCCGAGTCGGCCACCGAGCAGCATCAGTCCGCCGAAGGCCAGCACATACGAGGTGATCACCCAGTTGGCGGTGGACTCCCCCATGTCGAGGTGATCCCGGATGGACGGCAACGCGAGGGCGGCGACGGTACCGTCGAGCACCATCAGCAACTGCATCCCCGACAACACCAGGATGGCCAGTCCGAATACCGGTTGGAAGGCGGCCGACGACGGGGTCCCCGGACCCTCCCCCATGCCGCCGGACACTCGGCGCTGTGTGTGGCCCGATGTCGACATGGAGGTCGACGCTACCGGTACCCGCCGCGCATATGCCAATCCCCGATGACGAATCGAGACGTGGCCGACACCTATCCGCCGGTGAGAGCGTCGGCGTCGGTGAACCCGGCGACGGTGCCGATCACCACGATCGCGGGCGGCCTCAAGTTCTCGTCGGCCGCGGTCTGTGCGGCGTGCGCGAGGTCGGTGCGGATGAGCCGCTGGGTGGGTAGCGAACCGTTCTCGATCAGCGCGACCGGCGTGTCGGCGGGGCGTCCGCCGTCGAGCAGGGCCGCGGTGAACTTGTCGATCCGTTCCACCGCCATCATCAGCACCAGGGTGCCGCGCAGCTTCCCGAGCGCCGGCCAGTCGACCAGGGAGTCGGGATGGTCGGGGGCGACATGCCCCGACACGATCACCACCTCGTGGGTCACCCCGCGATGGGTCACCGGGATCCCGGCCGACGCGGGCACCGAGATGGGACTGGTGATGCCGGGCACCACGCTCACCGGCACCCCGGCGGCCACACACGCCTGCAGTTCCTCGAATCCGCGGCCGTAGACATACGGGTCGCCGCCCTTGAACCGGACGACGAACTTGCCCTCCTTGGCCTTGGCGACGAGGACGTCGTTGATGGCCTCCTGCTTCATCGCCCGCCCATAGGGCACCTTCGCGGCGTCGATGATCTCGACCTGCGGGCCGAGTGCGGCGAGCAGCGCCGGTGGCGCAAGCCGGTCGGCGACGACGACGTCGGCGGCCATCAGCAGCCGCAGACCGCGGACGGTGATCAGGTCCGGGTCACCGGGGCCCCCGCCGACCAGGGCCACGCCGGGCGGGTGCGGCGCCTCCTCGACCGCCAGCTCGCCGTCGGCGAGGGCGCGGGAGATGGCCGCACGCAACGACGCCGACAACTTGTGGTCGCCACCGGCGAGCACGCCGAACTGGACATCGCGGTGACGCCCCGACGCCGGGGTGACGGCGGTGCCGAAACGCGCGTCGTCGGCGCGCACGCAGAAGGTGTGACGGCGTTCGGCCTCGGCGACGACGGCCGCGTTGACCTCCGGGTCGTCGGTGCAGGCCATGGCGTACCAGGCGCCGTCGAGGTCGCCGTCGGCATAGGCCCGGTGATGCAGGGTGATCCCCGGGTACGACTCGACCGCCGGAGTCGCCTCGACCGCGATGACGTGCACATCGGCACCCACCGACACCAGGTTGGGCAGCCGGCGTTGCGCCACCGACCCGCCGCCCACCACGACCACCTTGCGGCCGACGAGGTCGAGACCTGCCAGATAGTGGCCGAAGCCGGATGTTCCGGGCTCAGGGGACGTGGTGTCGGCAGGGGGCGCAACCATGAGTGAACACCCTACCGACCGGGGTTCAGAGCGGCAGTTCCCCGGTCCGCCGGATGTGCGCCCACACGTCGGCGGATGGCACGCCGAGGCGGTGGGCCGCCGACTGCAGCAGGGTGCCGAGCAGCATCGAACTCCAGTACTCCCCGGCGGCCGCGTCGTCGCTGTGGGTGCGGACCTCGTTCCACCAGGTCGGATTGCGGCTGGCCGCGGCCTCGGCCATGGTGATCGCCGCCTCGAATCCGACCGGTACCTCGGCCACGATGGTCACGCCCCGGCCCGTTCCTTGCGGGCGGCACGCTCGAGCGCACGCTCACGGGCCCGCTCGAACTTGTCGACCTTGACGTTCATCTCCTCGAGGAAGTCGGCGAGCTTGTCGCGGTACATCTCGCCGAGCGGCCCGAAGTCGTCACGCTCGAAGATCCGCCACTTCCGCAGCACCGGCATCACGACCTCCGACATGTGCTGGGGCAGGTCGTAGATGCCGCCCTTGGCGATCAGCACCGCATTGCGCCGGAAGTTCGGCATGGTGGCGCCGGGCATCTGGAAGTTCGAGACGATCGCGTAGATCGCGGCCATCGCCTGGTCGGGGACCAGGTCGAGCGCCCCGGCGACGATGTTGCGGTAGAAGAGCATGTGCAGGTTCTCGTCGGCGGCCACGCGCTGCAGCATGCGATCGGCGATCGGGTCACCGCAGGCCTTGCCGGTGTTGCGGTGGCTGACGCGGGTGGCGAGTTCCTGGAATGACACGTACGCCACGGCGAAGAGCATGTCGAAGCTGTGGTCCCGCTGGCCGTCGTCCTCGGGCAGGGGGTTGAAGCCGTGGGTCATGTGCGCCATGCGGATCTCTTCGAGTTCCACCGGGTCCACACCGCGGGTGACGACGAGGTAGTCACGCATGACGATGCTGTGCCGGTTCTCCTCCGCGGTCCAGCGACCCACCCAGAAGCCCCAGGCGTCGTCGAGGCTGAAGTTGTCGGCGATCACCCGGTGATACGACGGCAGGTTGTCCTCGGTGAGCAGGTTGGTGATCATCGCGGCCTTGGCGACCTCCGACAGCTGTGACTGCGCGGGGTCCCAGTCGATGCCGCCGAGTGCGGCGAAGTTCCGGCCCTCGTCCCACGGCACGTAGTCGTGGGGATGCCAGTCCTTGGTCATCTTCATGTGCCGTTCCACCTCGGCCTCGCAGACCGGCAGCAACTCGCGCAACAGATCCGACCCGGTCATGCCGGTGTCGCTGGTGGCTTCTCCGATGAGGGTGGTCACAGGGACTCCTTGTTCTTGTGGGACGTCGGTTCGGTGCGGCACGTCGTCGCCCACCTCGTCGTGGGCTCGTCGGTGGGACTCCGGTCACAGAGTCCGGACACGCACTCCGGCCGGTAACCACTTTCGTCTCGGTCACACCCGTCACACCTGTGCCGAAGGTCCCGACCCGATGGGGACCGACGTCGCGAATCGGTTTCGGAGGTGCGGTAGTTTCGAATCATGTCCACCCCGGCCGGCACGCCCGTGCGCGTGTATCTCGTCGACGATCACGAACTGGTGCGACGCGGTCTGCGCGATCTGCTCGGCACCGCCGACGACATCGAGGTGATCGGTGAGGCCGCGACCGTCGGCGAGGCAAAGGTCGGGATCCTGGCCACCCGGCCCGACGTCGCGGTACTCGACGTCCGCCTGCCCGACGGGAACGGCGTGGAGCTGTGCCGCGATGTGCGCGCCGCCGATCCGTCGGTGCGATGCCTGATGCTGACCAGCTACGCCGACGACGACGCGCTGCTCGCCGCCGTGCTGGCCGGTGCCTCCGGATTCGTGCTCAAGCAGATCCTCGGCCACAACCTGGTCGCCGCGGTCCGCACGGTCGGGCAGGGCGGGTCCCTGTTGGACGACCGCAGCACTGCTGCCCTGCTGGCCAAGCTGCGTGACGGCAAGGAACAGAAGGCCGATCCGCTCGCCGAACTGACCCATCAGGAACGCGAGGTGTTCAACCTGATCGGCGAGGGTCTCACCAACCGTCAGATCGCCGAGCGGATGTTCTTGGCGGAGAAGACGATCAAGAACTACGTCTCGCGCATCCTGGCGAAGCTGGACATGCAGCGACGCACCCAGGTCGCGGTGATGGCCACCAAGATCCGCGACGGCAAGATCTGACGTGGATCCGAGAACTGCCCGAGGCCGGGATCCGGCAGGGCCAGATCCGATCGTGCCGGATCCGATCGGGGCCCGCCCCGATCCGGACGCTCCTACCCCGGGGTGAGCGGCACCGACCAGGTGAGTGTGGTGCCGCCCCCGCGCCCACCGGAACGGCCGGGCCGGGTGGTGATGTCGAAGGTGCCGTCGCATTCTTCGGCGCGGCGGGTCAGGTTCTCCAGCCCGCGGTAGGCGACCGCGGTGTCGATCCCGATCCCGTCGTCACCGATCTCGACCGTGAGCACGTCGTCGGCACTGACCGCCACCGAGATGTGCTCCGCCCTGGCATGTCGCAGGGCATTCGAGAGACCTTCGCGCAGAACGGCATCGATGTGCGGGCCGAGGGCCTCGGGCACGACGGTGTCGACCGGACCGGCGAACTGCACGCTGGGCGCGATGGGAGCGTGCACGGCGAGTTCGGACACGATGTCGAGGACGCGGCGCCGCAGCGTCGAGGTGTCGTGGTGGCCCGGGACGGTCTGCAGGTCGAAGATCGACGTCCGGATCTGCGCGATGGTCTTGTCGAGGTCGGTCATCACCTGATCGAGGCGGACGGTGATCGGGTCGTCGACGGCGCCGTCCCCGGTCTGCGAGGCCCGCCCGGCCTGCAGCGTTTGCACCGACATGCCGATCGCGAACAGACGCTGGATCACGTGATCGTGCAGGTCACGCGCGATTCGGTGACGGTCCTCGAGCACCTCGAGGTCACGCGCCACCTGCTGCTGCTCGGCGTAGACGATGGCCAGCGAGGCGATCTCGGCCACACCGACCAGCCCGGACAGGTCCTCGTCGTCCCAGAGTGGCCTCGTGCGATGGGTGATCAGCACCCACCCGAACGCCCCCGACGCCCGCTGCAGCGGCTGCACCGTCGCCCACTGCGCTCCGTCGCGGACGATCGCACCCCCGATGTCGGCGGCCGGGAGCACCGCGAGGGCGGGCCCGGCCGGCATGGTCAGCCCGCACGCGTCGACGCCGGGTCGAGTGGAGCCGCCGATCTCGGGTTCGTCGGGCTCTCCGGTGATCAGCAAGACATCCACCGCACCGACCAGCTCGGCGACGTCGACACACATCCGGGACAGGGTGTCCGACAACGCGATCCCGGCGAGCGGCTCGGACCCACGCCGTGCCACCAGCTCCAGCCAACGCTGCCGGGTACGCGCACTCTCGAACAGCTGCGCGTTGTCGATCGCGATGCCGGCGGCGACTGCCAGCACGGCGATCAGGGTTTCGTCGATCTCGCTGAACTCCGCGGCTCCCTGCTTCTCGGTGAGGTAGATCCGGCCGAAGATGGACCCGCGGATGATGATCGGCGCACCGAGAAAGGTGGTCATCGGCGGATGGTTCGGCGGGAAGCCGACCGACGCCGGATGCTGGGCGAGGTCGGGGATACGCAGCACGTGCGGGGAGTCCATCAGCACGCCGAGCACACCGCGCCCGACCGGCAGCGGCCCCATCACCGCCCGTTGCTCGGGGGTGATACCGGTGTAGACGAATTCCTTGAGCTGCCAGTCGTGTCCGCGCACACCGAGTGCGCCGTACCGGGCGTCGACCACGCCGACGGCCACCTCGATGATCCGGGTCAGCGCGCGGTCGAGGTCGAGTCCGCGGCCGACCACCAGAACGGACTCGAGCAGGTCGCGCAGGATCTCGGGCTTGTCGGCACCGTGCGCCACGAGCGCGTCGAGGGCCTCGCCGATCTCATGAGCCATGGCGGTCTCCTTCTCCGACGGTTGCGTAGGCCGCCGCGGCGACGAACCGGCTGATCGCCTGTGGTTGCGCGACCGGATGAACATGCAGGTAGGACGCATGCACCACCCCTGAGGCGACACCGTCGACGGTAGGTGTCCCGGTGGCATCGCGCCACCCCCAGGCCGGCGGGTGCTCGTCGAGTTCGACATGGGAGCGGTGGAACTCGTGTCCGGTGACACGTTCGCCGGTGCGGTAGAGCACCGAGTCGCCGACCGCCACGCCGTCGCGGTAGCCGAGCGTCAGGCGCGGCCCGAATCGTCCGACGCCGTCGATCACCCCGGCCATCGGATGCCCGTCGAGCTCGCGGCACAGATAGAGCAGTCCGGCGCACTCGGCGTGGATCGGACGCCCGGCCCGGGCGTGGTCGGCGAGGTCGGCGCGCAGGTCGGTGTTCGCGGCGAGATCCTCGGCATGTTCTTCGGGGAAGCCGCCGCCGATCACCACCCCGGCCGTCCGCTCGGGGAGTCGGTCGGTGAGCGGGTCGAAGGTGACCGCCTCGGCCCCGGCGGCGCGCAGCATCTCGGGGTGCTCGGCATAGCCGAAGGTGAAGGCTGCACCGGCGGCGACCGCGATCACCGGCCGCTCCCCCGATCCGCCGGGGTGGGCGGCGACGGGGTGGGTGCCGATCGCCTCGTCGGCCGACCACGGCGGGACCGGGGTGGCGGTGCGTCGCGAGGCGGCGGCGACGATCCCGGGCAGGTCCAGGCCCGCGGCGATCCCGGCGGTCATCGCGTCGACCGCGGCCACCGCCTCGCCCCGACGCTCGGCGGCGGGGATCAGCCCCAGATGCCGGGAGGGCACCGTCAACGCCGGATCACGGTGCAGCACACCGTAGACCGGGAGCCCGACCCGGGTGCACGCCTGCCGTAGCACGGTCTCGTGCCGGGCCGATCCGACGCGGTTGAGGATCACCCCGGCGATCCGGACCGCCGGCGAGTAGCCGAGGAAGCCGTGCAGCAGCGCCGCCACCGACTGGCTGTGGCCCGCGGCGTCGACGACGAGGATCACCGGTGCCCCGATCAGGGTGGCGACGTGGGCGGTGGAGCCGGTACCGATCGGGTCGGAATCGTCGTCGGTGATTCGGCCGTCGAACAGCCCCATGACGCCCTCGACGACGGCGATGTCGGCGCCCGCGCATCCGGCCGCGAACAGCGGTGCGACGGCGTCGGGGCCGACCAGGTTGGGGTCGAGGTTGCGGCCGACACGACCGGCGGCCACCGCGTGGTAGCCGGGGTCGATGTAGTCCGGGCCCACCTTGAACGGCGCGACGGTGTGGCCGGCCGCACGCAGCGCGCCGAGCAGGCCGGTGGTGACGGTGGTCTTGCCACTACCCGAGGCGGGTGCGGCGATCACGATCGCCGGGATCGCGCTCACCGGATCACCATTCGATGCCTTTCTGACCCTTGCGGCCGGCATCCATCGGATGGGCGATCTTGCGCATCTCGGTGACCAGATCGGCGGCGTCGACCAGGGCCTGGGGGGCGCGGCGGCCGGTGATCACGACATGCTGACGGCCCGGGCGGCCGGCCAGTGTGGACACCACCTCGTCGGTGTCGACCCAGTTCCAGTCCAGCGGGTAGGTGAACTCGTCGAGCACGTAGAAGTCGTGCTGTTCGGCGGCCAGTCGACGGGCGATCTCGTCCCACCCCGCGCGTGCGGCGGCAGCGTGATCGTCGTCGGCATCGGCATTGGCGCGCAGCCAGGACCAGCCCTGGCCCATCTTGTGCCATTCGACGGGTCCGCCGGCGCCGGTGGCCTCGTGGACGTCGCCGAGCGCGGTGAGTGCGGACTCCTCTCCCACCTTCCACTTGGCCGACTTCACGAACTGGAACACCGCCACCCGCATCCCGGCGTTCCAGGCGCGCATCGCCATGCCGAAGGCTGCGGTGGACTTGCCCTTGCCGTCGCCGGTGTGGACGGCGAGCAGCGGGGTGTTGCGGCGCTGGCGCGTGGTCAGGCCGTCGTCGGGGACTGAGGTCGGGACTCCTTGCGGCACGGTGGGTCTCCTGTGTGAAAGGGCGGGCGGGGCGGGTGCGCCGGACGTCGGTGGTCGGACCTCAGGCGGCGGAGTGCGCGGGGCGCTGCAGGGCGGTCACGCTGAGCTGTGCCATCGGTATCAGGTCGGCGCGCAGGTGGGTGGCGAGCTCGGCGGCCAGGCCGAGGCGGACCATCCCCTGCTCGCAGTCGACGACGACGGTGTCGATCCCCCTGGCGCCGAGCAGATCCGCGGCGGCCCGCGCGCGTTGCGAGGCGTCGGCGCCGGCGGTCGCCCGGCCGTCGGTGAGCACCACCAACAACGGGCGACGCTGCGGCTCGGTCCGGCGTGCGCGGGCGATCAGATCGTCGGCCATCGCAAGCCCCTCGGCCAGCGGGGTGCGCCCGCCGGTGCGGACACCGGCGAGGCGTCGCACGGCGATCTCCACCGACTTGGTCGGCGGCACGACGGTGTCGGCGCGGGATCCGCGGGCGACGATCACCGCGACCCGGTCGCGTCGTGTGTAGGAGTCACGCAGCAGCTCCACGCACAGGTCACCGACCGCTTCGAGTCGTCGGCGGGCGGTCATCGACCCGCTCAGATCCACCACGAACACCACGAGATTGCCCTCCTGGCCGATCCGGTCGGCGCCCCTGAGGTCCGGTTCGGTGATCTGGACCCGTCCGGTGTCGGCGAGGCCCCGCGCCGCGGCCGAGAGGACCGTGCCGAACAGGTGAACCGGTGCGCCGCTGCCGAACTCGACGGCCCGCACGGTCTGACCCCGTCGACTGCGGGCCCGTGACCGGCGGCCCGGGTCGCCGTCGCCGATCCCGTCGACCCGCAACGCCCGCATCCGACGGGGCGCGGTGGTCGGCGGGGTGCCGAACGCCCCACCCGGTGGGTGGCCCGCCGGACCCTTCGGTTCCGCGTCGGAACCCGTCTCTGTGCCCGGTGCCGGGGCCGGGGTGGCCGGACCGGTGTCGGTGTTGTCGGGGTGGCCGGGCTCGTCTGGGCCGGCGCCCGATCCGGCGTCGCCCTGCGGGCCGGCGTTCGGATCGGGACCGTCGGGTGTGCCGCCCGGCCCACCGTCCGGGTCGGTGTCCGGGGGCTGGGGGTCGTCACCGGCGGCGTCGTCACCGGCGGCGAGCGCCTCGTCGAGCTGCTGGTCACTGAGGCCCGACTCGTCGAACGGGTTGCGGCGCCGCCGATGTGGCAGAGCGAGTTCGACGGCGACCCGGACGTCGTCGGCGTCGACGGCGTCGGCCCCACGCAATGCGGCATGCGCGGTGGCGGTCCGGGCGACGACGATGTCGCCGCGCATCCCGTCGACCTCGAGATGCGCGCAGATCCCGGCGATCCGCCGCAGCTGGGGGTCGGACAGTTCCACGTCGCCGATCACGTCACGGGCGCGGGCGATCCGGTCGGCGAGGTCGGCCTCGGCGGCGGCGTAACGGGCCCGGAACGACTCCGGGTCGGTGTCGAAATCCATTCGGCGACGGACGATCTCGACGCGCTCGGAGACATCGCGGGCGGCGGTGACGGCCACCGCGAGCCCGAACCGGTCGAGTAGCTGCGGCCGCAACTCCCCCTCTTCCGGGTTCATGGTGCCCACCAGCACGAAGTCCGCGGGCTGGGTGTGCGAGACGCCGTCACGTTCCACGGTGACACGACCGCTGGCGGCGGCGTCGAGGAGGACGTCGACGAGATGGTCGGCGAGCAGGTTGACCTCGTCGATGTAGAGCACGCCGCCGTCGGCGCGGGCGAGCAGACCCGGGGTGAACTCGGGACGCCCGTCTCGCAGCACGCTGGTGAGGTCGATCGATCCGATGACCCGGTCCTCGGTGGCACCGATCGGCAACTCGACGACGCGTCCCCGTCCGTGTGGTCCGTCGTCGAGCAGGGGCCCCAGCGCCCGGACGATGGTGGACTTGGCCGTGCCCTTCTCACCCTGGATCAGCACTCCGCCGATCCCCGGTGAGATCGCACACAGGATGAGCGCGAGTTTGAGCCGGTCCTGGCCGACCACTGCGGTGAACGGGTAGCGCAGCGGCGCGGGGGCGCCCGTGTTCGCGATCCGCTGCGGTCCGTCCGGACGGATGGTGGAACTCGTCACGCGTCGGTGACCTCCGGGTTCTGGGTCGGGGTGGTCCCGGCGGGACGCACCATCGAGACGTGTGGGATGCCGTCTTCGAGGTACTCGTCACTGTCGGCGCGGAAACCGAAGCGCGCGTACATCTCCGAGAGATACGCCTGCGCCTCGATCCGGCAGGTGTGCGCCCCGATCTCGTCGAGGGCGGCCTGCATCAGCCGGGCGGTCAGCCCCTGGCCGCGATGCGCGCGCTCGGTGCACACCCGGCCGATCCGGTAGACCATGCGGCCGTCGAGGCCCGGCCCGTCCTCGAGCAGACGCAGGGTGGCGAGCACCGCGTCGTCGTCGGCGAACCAGAAGTGGCGGGTGGCGGGTTCGAGGTCACGGCCGTCCAGCTCGGGATACGGGCACGCCTGTTCGACGACGAAGACATCCACCCGCAACCGCAGGAGGCGGTAGAGGGTCGCGGTGTCGAGGTCGGCGGACGACCGCCGATACAGCTGCGGTTCCGGCATCGGTGACGTCATGGGTTCGTGGGTATCACACCTGCGGCCATCGGCGGTATCCGGGCAGGTGAGATGCGAGATGCCCGCGCGGTCCGGGGTCGGTCCGCGCGGACATCCACGGCTCAGGCTCCGGCCGGGGCGAGCGCCGAGTCACGCTTGAGCTGCAGGCTGGTGCTGGTCCAGTCCCAGACCTGACGGAACAGGTCGCGGTTGCCCGACAGCTTCTGCCCGAACGACGGGATCATCTCGGTGAGCTTGGGTGTCCACGTCTTGTACTCGGTCGGGAAGCACTTCTCCAGGACGTTGAGCATGGCCGGCACGGCGGTGGACGCGCCCGGCGATGCGCCGAGCAGTCCGGCGATGGTGCCATCACCGGCGGCGACGACGGCGGTGCCGAACTCCAACGAACCGCCGACACCGGTCTTGCGGATCACCTGGACGCGCTGACCGGCGGTGATCATCTCCCAGTCGGAGCCGAGGGCACGCGGGACGAACTCCGACAGCGTCGCGACACGGTCGGCGGGGGTCGCGGCGAGCTCGGAGATCAGGTACTTGAGCAGGCCGAACTCCTGCGGCGCGATCGACAGCATCGGCAGCATGTTGCCCGGCTTGATCGTGCTAGGCAGGTCCATGAAGCTGCCGCTCTTGAGGAACTTCGGCGACCAGCCCGCGTACGGGCCGAACAGCAGGCCCTTCTTGTGGTTGATCACCCGGGTGTCGAGGTGCGGCACCGACATCGGCGGGGCACCGACGGCGGCCTGGCCGTACACCTTGGCGGCATGCTGCTCGATCAGATCGGGGTTGGTGCAGCGGAAGAACTCACCCGAGACCGGGAACCCACCGAAGCCCTTGGCCTCGGCGATACCGGACTTCTGCAGCAGATGCAGGGCCCCACCGCCGGCGCCGACGAACACGAACTTGGCGTGCACCTCGAGCTTCTCGCCGGTGCGGGTGTTGCGCACCTTGACGATCCAGCTGCCGTCGGACTGCTTGTGCAGGTTGGTCACCGAGTGACCGAAGTAGATGTCGCCGCCGCGGGAGACGAAGTTGAGCAGACCCTGGGTGAGGGCGCCGAAGTCGACGTCGGTGCCGTCGGTGAACCAGTTCAGGGCGACCGGTTCGTCGAAGTCACGCCCGGTGGCCATCAGCGGGAGTCGCTTGCTGAACTCGTCGGGGTCGGTGATGTACTCCATGCCCTCGAAGAGGGTCTGCGCCGAGAGGCGGTCGTAGCGCTTGCGCAGGTACTCCGCACCGGCCGCACCGTGGGTGAAGCTGACGTGCGGGATGGGGTTGATGAACTCGTCCGGGGCGCCGAGCACGCCGTTGTCCACGGCGTGGGCCCAGAACTGCCGCGACACCTGGAACTGCTCGTTGATGTTGAGTGCCTTGTCGATGTTCACATCGCCGTCGGCGGTCTTGGGGGTGTAGTTGAGCTCACACAGCGCCGAGTGACCGGTGCCGGCGTTGTTCCACGGGTCCGAGCTCTCCGCCGCGGCGGCGTCGAGTCGTTCGAACAGGCTGATCGACCAGTCGGGCTGCAGCTGACGCAGCAGCGCTCCCAGCGTGGCACTCATGATGCCCGCGCCCACCAACGCCACATCTGTCTTGATCACCGTTTGCGACACCCTGGACTCCACTTCACGCAGCTCGGACGACCCTCGTCCGTTGTCGACCTCCCATTCTCCCCCATCTACCCCGACCCGCCTCAAGGGAGTCGACGGAATGTGGGCTGTGCGACATTCCATCGAGCACTGTGCCATCACGTCCCAGGCCGTCGCCGTCGGGTCGCGGGCGTGCCGATCCTCTCTACAGTGGTCTCGTGACGTCTTCTGAGACCACCGCTTCTGAGACCGCCGCCGGCGCCCTCGCATCCGGCTGGCAACCCGACCACTTCCTCGATCACTACGAGGTCCGCACGATCGACCTGGGCCCAGACCCCGACGGCGAGGACCCGATCACCGCGACCCTCGTCCGACGCCCGCACACCACCGCCGACGCCGAGCGTGGCGCGGTCCTCTATGTGCACGGGTTCACCGACTATTTCTTCCACGAGCCGCTGGCCGAGTACTTCGCCGGGCGTGGCCGTGCGTTCTATGCGATCGACCTGCGCAAGTGCGGTCGGTCCCTGCAGGAGCACCACACCGCGCACTTCACCACCGATCTGCGGTGTTACGACGAGGAGCTCGGCAAGGCCGTCGACATCATCGTCGACGAGCTGGGACCGGACACACGGATCCTCGTGGCCGCCCATTCGACCGGTGGGCTGATCACCCCGCTGTGGCTGGACCGGTTGCGCCGTGACGATCCGGTCCGGCATGCCCACATCGACGGGCTGCTGCTCAACAGTCCGTGGTTCGACCTGCAGGGCAAGCCGGTGCTGCGAACGCTCCCGGTATCGATGGGCATCAGAGCCGTCGCCGCGGTGAAACCGAAAACCGTCATCCCGCAAGAACTCTCGTCCGCTTATGGCGAGAGCCTGCACCAGGACTCGCGCGGTGAGTGGAGCTATGACCTCACCCTCAAGCCGTTGGGCGGCTTCCCGGTGACCGTCGGCTTCCTCGACGCGGTCCGCACCGGACAGCGTCATCTGCATCACGGGATCGATGTCGGGGTGCCGTCGCTGGTACTGCGGTCGGACAAGACACATTTCGCCGGGAAGTATTCGGCCGCGGTCGACGTTGCCGATGCCGTGCTCGATGTCGGCCAGATCGCGCAGTGGAGCGGCTGCCTGGGCAATCGCGTGACCACGATCCCGGTCACCGATGCCCGGCACGACGTATTCCTGTCGGTCGCGCATGCCCGTGAGCAGGCCTACCGCGAGGTGGACGCCTGGCTCGCGGCCACGGTCGACGCCGACACCACGGTGACCGACGTCCCGGGCGTCGCCGCCGGGACGGGCGTTGCCGTGCACGATGCTGAGGAGAACTGAATCCATGACCACCCACACCGTCGATCTCGCGATCATCGGCTCCGGCAGTGGCAACTCGCTGCCCGACGAGCGATACGCCGGCAGGTCTGTCGCGATCTTCGAGGAGGGCATCTACGGCGGGACGTGCCTCAACGTCGGCTGTATCCCCACCAAGATGTTCGTCTACGCCGCCGAGGTCGCCGAGATCGCGGCCGACGGTGATCGGCTCGGCGTGCACTCGCATGTCGACGGGACCGACTGGCCGTCGATCGTGTCCCGGGTGTTCGGCCGGATCGATCCGATCTCGGCGGGTGGCAAGCGGTATCGCGTCGAGGACTGCGACAACATCACCGTCTTCGACACGCATGTCCGGTTTGCCGGCCGGGATGCCGACGGCCGCTACCGCCTGGTGACCGCCGACGACGTGATCCTCGCCGACGAGGTGGTGCTGGCCGCCGGCTCGCGCGCATCGGTTCCGTCGCCCATCGCCGACAGCGGGGTCCGCTATTACACCAATGTCGATGTGATGCGGCTGGAATCGTTACCGCAGAAGATGATCATCCTCGGCAGCGGGTACATCGCCGCCGAGTTCGCGCATGTCTTCGGCGCACTCGGCACCGAGGTGTCGATCGTGGCGCGCGGCCCGCGGATGCTCCGCAAGCTGGACGACGAGATCTCGCGCCGGTTCACCGAAGTCGCCCGGAAGCGGTGGGATCTGCACCTCGACACCCATGTGGTCGGGGCGGGCGATCTCCCCGACGGCGGCGTGCGGGTGCAGTTCGCCGACGGTGAGCACCTCGACGCCGACGTCCTGCTGGTGGCCACCGGCCGCGAGCCCAACGGCGACCGGCTGGGTCTGGAGACCATCGGGTTGCCGCTCGCCGACGACGGTCGGGTGATCGTCGACGCCCACGGCCGCACGCAGGCGGAGAAGGTCTGGGCTCTCGGTGACGTGTCGTCGCCGTACCAGCTGAAGCACGTCGCCAACCACGAACTGAGGGTGGTGCAGGAGAATGTGCTGAAAGGTTGGGATGCAACCGATCTCGAGTCGTTCGACCATCGGTACGTTCCGGCGGCGGTGTTCACCCATCCGCAGATCGCCACGGTCGGGCTGACCGAGGAACAGGCCCGCGCCACCGGTCGCGACATCACCGTCAAGGTGCAGGCCTACGGCGACGTCGCTTATGGCTGGGCGATGGAGGACACCACCGGATTCTGCATGCTGATCGCCGAGCGCGGTACCGGCGAGTTGCTCGGCGCCCACATCATGGGTCCGCAGGCTCCGACGGTGATCCAGCCGGTCATCCAGGCCATGTCCTTTGGGCTGCACGCGAAACAGATGGCTCGTGGCCAGTACTGGATTCACCCGGCGATGCCCGAGGTCCTGGAGAACGCCCTTCTCGGACTGGACATCTGAGAGGTTCCCGACGTCGATCGTGCAGGATCGCCGGTTGATACCCGAGTCGGGTGACCACCTCGGAGTTGGCCGGGTTGGCAACTCGGCCGCCGGAGGTTTCGACACGCCTCGTCGCTGCGCTCCTCGCCGGCTCAACCACCAATGCTCAGTTGATGATTGGGCGAGGACTCCCTTCGATGATCGAGCCGGGACCGAGCATCGCGAGGACCCGAGTCGAAATCCGGTGAGGCAACAATGTCAGCCACCCACCACCCCGCACTCAGCTCAACCAGCGTTTGCCACTTGATGATTGAGCCGGGACCGAGCGAAGCGAGGACCCGAGTCGAAATCTCCGCCGCTTCCGTGGTGTGGCGACCACCTCAGCGGTGGCCGGGTCGCCGAACCCGGCCGGCAGAGGTTTCGACACGCCTCGTCGCTCCGCTCCTCAGCAGCTCAACCACCACAGACACACACCTCGTCGCACCGCTCCGCAGCAGCTCAACCAGCGTTTG
>NZ_JBSFRM010000002.1:394256-404107 GCF_053589235.1 Gordonia sp. NPDC003376
CGAGGACCCGAGTCGAAATCTCCGCCGCTTCCGTGGTGTGGCGACCACCTCAGCGGTGGCCGGGTCGCCGAACCCGGCCGGCAGAGGTTTCGACACACCTCGTCGCTCGGCGGATTCAAGGGGTCAACCAGCCGCTGCCACAGGCCGTCCGACCGGCGCGAGACCCCCGCTCAGAACACCGTCGAGCGGAGCGAGACCCCCGCTCAGAACACCGTCGAGCGGAGCGCGATCTCGCTGGCGAGCGCGGCGGGCGCGTTCTCGGGAACCCAGTGATCGACGCCGGGGAGCACGCACAGGCGGAACTCCGAGTACGCGTACCGGCCGCTGAGTTCGGCCTGCTCGCGGCCGAGAACGCTGTCCTGGTCACCCCATACCATCGTCGTCGGAATCTCGACGGGAGCGCACGCCATGGTCTTGGCTATGTCGCCGGTGAAGTTCGCGCGGTACCAGTTGAGGGCGGCGTCGAGCATGCCCGGCTCGGTCAGCGGTGTGATCTCGTCGGCGGTCACACCGGCCCGCCGCAGCAGCGCACCGCTGCCGGCGAGCAGCTTCTCGGCCGCCCCCTCGGCGACGAAATCCTTGATGTAGGACGACTTCTCACGTTGGTCGCCGACTTTCAGCGCGTCTCGGGCGGCAGACGGGTGCCCGGCGCTCACCGCGACCAGGCCGGTGAACCGACCGGGATGGCGGGCGGCGAGATGCCATGCCACCAATGATCCCCAGTCGTGCCCGACGAGCAGCGCATAGTGCACCCCGAGGGCGTCGAGCACACCGATCACGTCGGCGACCAGATTGTCGATCCGATAGTCGTCGACGGCCTGGGGCCGTGCACCCGGGCTGTAGCCGCGTTGATCGACGGTGATGGTGCGCAGTCCGGACTCGTGCAGCCGCGGCACCACCTCGGCGTAGCACGAACTGTTCACCGGGAATCCGTGTAACAGGATCACCCATGGACCGCGATCCGGTCCCCCGACCTCGACCTCGAAGGTCAACCCACCCACATCCACAGCACGTCGTTCCGTGTCCACGCGTCCAGCCTAGGTGATCGCCACCACGCCCGACCCGCTCGCCGGCCGACCACCACCGGTGGTCGGCGACGAGCGGCCCGTTCAGCGCCCGCCGGGACCCAGCGCGTGGGTGATCTCGGGAAGTGTGGGGTCGGCACCGCGGCCGATGATGTCGCACACCGCATCGAGATCGAGCGACTCGGCGACGAGGTCGGCGATCCGGTCGACCTGCGCGGCGCGGACTGCGCCGAAGTGCAGGTCAGGGGCGGTGATGAAGCCGGGCTTGCCGACAGCCACCGCCACCTCGCGCACGAATGCGCGACGGAACTCGTCCGAGGCGAGCAGCCCGTGCCAGTGAGTCCCCACCACCGATCCGCTCCGGGCCCCCTCGATGCCGTGGACGTCGTCACGAATCCACGGCTGCTCTCGCGATCGGACCACCCGGCCGTGGTGGATCTCATATCCCCCGATCCTGTGCTCGGTCGCAGCTCCGATCGCGCCCCTGCCGGTGACCTGTCGCAGCACCTTGTCCGGGTGAAACACGATGTCGAGGTCGAGCAGTCCCAGCCCCGGCACCGGACCGTCGTGGGCGGTGCCGATGGCCTCGACCGGGTCGTCGATGCTGCGGGCCAGCATCTGGAACCCGCCGCAGATCCCGAGGACCGGTCGTCGTGCGGCGGCCCGATCGGCCAGGGCTACGTCGATGCCCCGCTCCCGCAGCCACGCCAGGTCGGCCAGGGTCGCGCGCGTGCCGGGCAGCACGGCGAGATCTGCGGCGCGCACCGATGCGGGGTCGTCGACCCACATCACGTCGACGCCGGGTTCGCAGGCGAGGGCCTCGACGTCGGTGGAGTTGGATATCCGTGGCAACCGGATCGCGGCCACCGAGAGCCGCGGACCCGACACCGGCATCACGTCGTGCGGCGGGCCGACGCGTCGACCGACCGGTGAGGCCAGCGAATCCTCGGCATCGATCCAGAGTCCGGTGTCGAAGGGCAACACCCCGAGGGTGCGCCGGCCGGTCAACGCCTGCAGCTCGTCGAGGCCGGGTTCGAGGATGCCGACGTCACCGCGGAACTTGTTGATCACATATCCGGCGATCCGGGCCTGGTCGGCGGCACCGAGGATCGCGGTGGTGCCGAACAGGTGTGCCAGCGAGCCGCCGCGGTCGATGTCGGTGACCAGCACCACGGGCAGATCCGCAGCCTGGGCGAGCCCGAGGTTCGCGATGTCGCCCGATCGCAGGTTGATCTCCGCGACCGACCCCGCTCCCTCGCAGATGACGACGTCGAAATCGGTTCGCAGGGAGGCGAGTTCGTCGGTGACGACGTCCAGTAGATGCGCGCGGCGTGCGATGTAGTCACGAGCACCGACGTCTCCGGCGGGTTGCCCCCGCACGATCACATGCGAGCGCCGGTCCCCACCAGGCTTGAGCAGGACCGGGTTGAACCGGGTCGACGGTTCCAGGCCGCATGCGTACGCCTGGAAGGCCTGCGCCCGCCCGATCTCCCCACCGTCGGGGGTGACCACCGAGTTGTTGGACATGTTCTGGGCCTTGAACGGCGCCACCCGTACGCCCTGCCGCACCAGCGCCCGGCACAGGCCCGCGACGACGAGACTCTTTCCCGCATCCGAGCTGGTCCCGCCGACCAGCAACGCACCCCGCAGACCGCTCACCACGGTCAGGGTAGACGCGCCGGGACGACCCGTCTGGTGTCGGGTATTCGAAGCACGCGGACGCGGTGCGACAGGGTGTGTGCGCGCCGACCCGATAGTGTGGGCCGCGAATCATCCGGGGCCGGCGAGATCGCCGGACCGGAAGTCCTGGGAGGGGGCCGGACCATCGTGTCATCGCTCGAACCCGGTTCGGCCTTCGCCGGATACCGGGTCATCGGTCTGCTCGGTGCCGGCGGCATGGGGCAGGTGTATCTGGTCGAGCATCCCGCACTCGGCCGGCGCGAGGCCCTCAAGATCGTCTCGCCGACCGGAGACGCGGACTTCGGTGAACGCTTCACCAACGAGGCTCGGACCGCGGCATCGCTGGACCATCCCGGGATCGTCACCGTCTACGCCTACGGCGTCGAGAGCGGGTCGGCGTGGTTCACCATGCGCTACCTCGACGGCGCCGACCTGGGCGGTTCCGGGGCGCTGCCGCCCACCGATGTCGACCACATCGTCACGCGTGCGGCCGCGGCGCTCGACTACGCCCACGGCCGACGCGTCATCCACCGCGACATCAAACCGGCGAACATCGTGATCACGCGGGACGAGCAGGGGCATCCGGACCGGGTGACGGTGCTCGACTTCGGGATCGCCCGGCTGATCGACGCACCCAAGATGACCGCGACCAACGCCTTCATCGGCACCCTGACCTACGCCGCACCCGAGACGCTGTCGGGGGCAGCGGCCGGGCCCGCCTCGGATCAGTATGCATTGGCGTGCACCGCCTTCGAACTCCTCACCGGCACCACCCCCTTCCGCGGTGACACCCCGGGCGCTCTGATCACCGGACATGTCACCGCTCCGATCCCGCGGATCGGTGACCGTGCCCCGATCCTCGCCGGTCTCGACCCGGTGTTCCGCCGGGCCCTCGCCAAGAATCCGGCCGACCGGTTCGGCTCGTGTCGCGAGTTCGCCGCGGCGCTGAGCGCCGCATCGACGGGTCTGCCGCCGGTGGCCGCCACCGCGGTCGGTGGTCCGATGGGACCGCGCGGCACCCAGACCCTGTCCACACCCCCGATCCAGAGAATCCCGCCCGTCCAGCCCAACCCACCTGTCCAGCCCATCCCACCGGTGCAGCCCGGCGCCCCCGGCTCGCCGACGCCGGGCGTGGCCCCGTATCCGGGGACCGTTCATCCGGCGTGGCAGACGCCACCGCCCAACCCGCAGTACGGGCGGCCATCCGCGCCGGCGCCACCACCGACCGGCGGGCCGAAGAACCGCACCGGACTCATCGTCGGCGCCGCCGCGGGCGTGCTGCTGCTGGTGGCCGCGATCACCGGGATCGCGGTGTGGGCGGCGAACTCCGGCGGTTCGGACACTCGGGCCGCCGACACCACGCAGGTCGATCCGTCCACCTCCGGCACCCCGTCGGGTTCCACCGCGGTCGCGGCAGGCCAGTGGGCGGCGATCGCCACCGACGGCCAGTCCTCCTGCGCGCTGCGGGACGGGTCGGTGTACTGCTGGGGCAGCAACGATCGCGGCACCCTCGGCGACGGCACCACCACCAGCCGCCCGGCCCCCACCCGGATCTCCGGACTGGCGGACGTGACGGCCATCGCGTTGGGCGGTCTCGGTTCGGCGTGCGCGATCAGCGACGGCGACGTCTACTGCTGGGGGGCCAACCTCGTCGGCGGCGCGCCGTCGGAGTACACCACGCCCACCCGGGTGGACGGCGTTCGCAATGTATCGGCGATCAGCGTCGGACTCGCGACCTGCGCTATCAGCGGCGGTGATCTCTACTGCTGGGGCAACAACGTCTACGGGCAGACCGGCGACCCGGCCGCCGCGGGATTCCAGAAGACGCCCACCAAGGTCTCCGGGCTCAGTGATGTCCGCGCGGTGAGCGCCAACACCAACAACACGTGCGCGGTGACCGGTGACGGTGCCGCCTGGTGCTGGGGCAAGAACGATCAGGGCCAGGTCGGTGACGGCACCACCACCGTCCGCAAGACCCCCACCAAGGTGTCCGGACTGACCGGAGTCACCGCGATCGACACCGGGCTGGACTCGATGTGCGCGATCGCCGACGGCACCCCGTGGTGCTGGGGCTCCAACGGCAGCGGGCAGCTCGGCAACGGCACCGAACAATCCAGCAGCACCCCCGTCCGCGTCGGCGGGGTGGGCGGCGCCCGACAGATCGCCACGGTGATCTCGGGGGCATGCGCGTCGGCGAGCGGCGGGGACGTGTGGTGCTGGGGATCCCGCAGCAGCGCGTCGAACCACACCGCGGCGCAGATCAGCGGGATCAGCGGGGTCACCGATCTCACGTCCGGCTCGGTGAACCTGTGCGCGGTGGCCACGGCGCAGCTCTACTGCTGGGGCCTCAACAGCCAGGGCCAACTCGGCGACGGCGGAACCGAGTCCAGCATCAACGAGCCGGTCCGTGTTCGTGAACCGGCCTGAACGGCGGGCCGCGAGCGCGGCCCGCCGATTCACGCGTCGGGCAGGGTGAGGATCTCCGCACCGGTGTCGGTGACGACGATGGTGTGCTCGAACTGCGCGGTCCAGCGGCGGTCGGCGGTCACCACCGTCCATCCGTCGTCCCACATCTCCCAGGGCAGTCCGCCGAGGTTGATCATCGGCTCGATGGTGAAGACCATGCCGGGCTCGATCACGGTCTCGACGTTCGGCTGGTCGTAATGCAACACGATCAGCCCGTTGTGGAAGGTCTCCCCGATCCCGTGACCGGTGAAGTCGCGGACCACGGTGTATCCGAAGCGGTTGGCGTAGGACTCGATCACGCGGCCGACGACATTGAGTTCGCGGCCCGGCTTGACCGCCTTGATCGCACGTTCGGTGGCGATTCGGGTGCGCTCGACGAGCTCACGGGCCTCCTCGGACACCTCGCCGGCCAGGAAGGTCGCATTGGTGTCGCCGTGCGCGCCGTCGATGTAGGCGGTGACGTCGATGTTGACGATGTCCCCGTCGGCGATCACCGTCGAATCCGGGATGCCGTGGCAGATCACCTCGTTCAGCGAGGTGCAGCACGACTTGGGAAAGTCCTTGTAGCCCAGGGTCGACGGGTAGGCGCCGTGGTCGATCATGTAGTCGTGCGCGATCCGGTCGAGCTCGTCGGTGGTGACACCCGGGGCGACCGCCTTCCCTGCCTCGGCGAGCGCATTCGCGGCGATCTTGCTCGCCACCCGGACCTTCTCGATCACCTCGGGGGTCTGCACCCACGGCTCATGGCCCTCGTTGACGGTGGGCTTCCACGCGTACTCGGGACGTGCGATCGCGTCGGGCACCTCGCGGATGGGCGTGGGCGTGCCGGGTTTCAGTGGAGCGCGAACTGTCATGCGTTTCAGCTTAGGGGCCGTCCGCATGGGCCGGTGTGGGTGTCACCCTGCCGCGCGGGCCCGGGGCCCGGCGCGTGATCGTCTGGGCTCGGTGAGCCCGGACGGAGCGCGGCCACCCCGGTGACCAAGGTTAGACTAAGCAACATTCCCAGGGGTGCGTCCGATCCCGCGGCGTCACCCCAGACGAGCGGAGGTTCCCCAGTGTGTCGGCGCAACCGGTTGACGACATGTCTGTTCGCCGCCCTGACCACGGCGATGATCGTGGTGGTCACCGGGTGCAGCACCGCACCGATCGAGTCGTCCGGCGCGTCGGTGGATGCCACCGCCACCCTGCGCTCGGGTCCGCAGACCGCCGACCTGCCCTCCGCCGACGTCGTGCCGGTGACCACCGATCCGCAGGTCACCCTCCCGGTCACGGTGCCGTCGATCGGCCACGGCACCACCACCGTCACCGACGTCGGCCGGATCATCGCGATCGACCGCAACGCGACGCTGTCGAACATCGTGTTCTCGCTGGGGCTGGGCGGCAAGGTGGTCGGCCGTGACACGTCCACCGTCTTTCCCGCCACTGCCGACCTGCCCCTGGTGTCCAACACCGGGCACCAGCTCAACGCCGAGAAGGTCCTCCAACTGAACCCGTCGGTCGTGCTGGTCACCGAGGGCACCACCCCGAGCCAGGCGATCGACCAGCTGCGCAACTCCGGAATCCCGGTGGTGGAGTTCACCTCCGAGCGCACCGTCGCGTCCACACCCACCCTCATCCGGTCGGTGGCCGCGGCACTCGGCGTGGTGCCGGCCGGTGAGCAGCTCGTCGCGCGGACGCAATCGCAGATCGACGCGGCCAAGCGGGCCGTCCCGGACCCGTCGGGCCATCCTCGCATGGCCTTCCTCTACATCCGCGGGCCGCGACTGGTGCTGATCGCCGGACCCGACTCCGGTGCCGACGATCTGATCACGAACCTCGGTGGTGTCGACGCCGGCACCGCGAGCGGGTTCACCTCGGCCTTCACCGCCGTCACGGCGGAGAAGCTGTTGCAGGCCGACCCGCAGGTGATCCTGGTGATGACACAGGGGGCCGGCTCGGTGGGCGGTCTCGACGGTGTGCTCGCCCTGCCCGGTGTCGCGGCCACCGACGCCGGTCGCGCCCGCCGCGTCGTGCAGATGGACGAGACCGAGGTCCTGTCCTTCGGGCCGGATGTCGGCCAGGTCCTCGCCGCGCTGGTGAAGGCCATCTACGTATGAGCACCTCCCCCACCACGACATCCGTGAAGCCCGGCGCCCCTCGCCCGCACGGCCGGGTGTCCGGACCGATCGTGATCGTGGTGCTGCTGGTCGCGACCGCGGCGGTCGCCCTCTTCTCGGCGACCATCGGCCAGATCCCCATCCCGCCGATGGAGGTCCTGGGCAGCATCGCCCACCACTGGGGCCTCGACCTCGGGTCGCTGCCCACCCACCCGCAGGGTGAGCACACGCTGTGGGTGGTGCGGTTCCCGCGGATCGTGCTGGGTCTCGTCGTCGGCGCCGCGCTCGGCGCGGCCGGATGTCTCATGCAGGGTGTGCTGGCCAACCCGTTGGCCGAGCCCGGTGTCGTGGGCGTCTCGTCGGGGGCCGCGGTGGGTGCCTGCGTGATGATCGTCATCGGCGGTGTCGGCGTCAACGACTGGGCGATGGCCGGGGCCGCGTTCGTGGCCGCCCTGCTGACCACCGCCGGCGTCTACGTACTGTCGCTGCGCGACGGTGCGTCGTCACCGATCATGTTGGTACTCACCGGTATCGCGGTCAACGCCTTCGCCCTGGGCATCATCTCGTATCTGACCTTCGTGGCCACCACCGCCGCCCGCGAGCAGATCGTGTTCTGGCAGCTCGGATCATTGGCCGGGGCATCATGGACGGCGGTGTGGGTGTCGTTGCCACTGGCCGTGGCCGGGATCGCCGCCGCCATGGCCCTGGTCCACAAACTCGACCTGCTCGCCCTCGGCGAGATCCAGGCCGCCGCCCTCGGCGTGAAGGTGGAGGTGGTGCGACGACAGGCGATCGTACTGGTCGCGATCCTCACCGCCGCGGCCGTCGCGTTCACCGGAATCATCGCCTTCGTCGGCCTCGTCGTGCCGCACGTGATGCGGCTGATCGTGGGTCCCCGCCACGCGGTGCTGTTGCCCGCCAGCGTGATCGGCGGTGCACTGGTGCTGGCGGCGGCCGATCTGGCGTCACGCACCGTGCTCGGCGGCGCCGACCTCCCCCTCGGGGTGTTCACCTCGCTGGTCGGCGGCCCGGTGTTCTTCATCTTGTTGCGCCGCAACCGCAACGCGGGAGCGGGATTCTGACGTGACCGATTCCGTGAACCCCGCCGACGCCACCGATCGCGGCATCCCCACAGATCTCGCGGACCTCGTGCCGCCGTTGCGGACGCCCGATCCGTCAGCCGGGATCGTCGGCGAGCGCGTCGAGGTGGCCTTCGGCGACCAGACGATCCTCGCCGGGGTCGACCTCGATATCCGCCCGGGCGAGCTCGTCGCCCTGGTCGGCCCCAACGGTTGCGGCAAGTCGACGTTGCTGTCGGTGCTGTCGGGGATGCGCAAACCCCGCACGGGCCGGGTCCTGCTCGACGGCACCGACATCGCGCACACGCACGAGCGTGACCGGGCCCGGCTGCGGTCCTTGGTCACCCAGCACAATCGGGTGGACACGCCGTTCACCGTCGGCGAGGTGGTATCGATGGGTCGCTACCCGTGGCTGCGGACCCCACAGGCCGCCGACTCGCCGAGGATGATCGCCGAGGCGATCGACCGCTGCGACCTGTCCGGCATCGTCAATCGGCCGTTCCCGCACCTGTCCGGCGGCCAGCAGGCACGGGTGTCGCTGGCCCGGGCGCTGGCCCAGAACACCCCGATCATGATGCTCGACGAGCCGACCGCCGCCCTCGACATCCGTCATCAGGAGCAGGTGCTGCAGGTGCTCACCGAGCATCGGCGGTCCGGGGCGACGATCTTGTTGGTGGTCCACGATCTGACCCTCGCCGCGGCCTACGCCGATCGGGTCGCGCTGATGAAGGACGGTCACATCGTCGCCTACGGCGAGACCCGCCAGGTGATGACCGAGACCCTGCTGGCCCACATCTACGACCACCCGGTGGACATCTTCGAGCGCGACGGCCGCCTGATCGTGCTGCCGCAACGCGCGTCCTGACGACTCTCCCCCATCGGCTCGACCGCCAACGGCCCGTTGCTGATTGAGCCGGTCCTCCTTCGATGATCAAGCCGGTCCCCCCTCGATGATCAAGCCGGTCCCCCCTCGATGATCGAGCCGGTCCCCCCTCGATGATCGAGCCGGTCCCCCCTCGATGATTGAGCCGGGACCGAGCGAAGCGAGGACCCGAGTCGAAATCTCCGCAGCGTGCGTTTGGTGGTGACCGCCTCAACAGTGGTCACGGTGACGAGCTCGGCCGACAGAGGTTTCGACACGCCTCGTCGCTTCGCTCCTCATCGGCTCAACCACCAACCGTTTCTTGCTGATTGAGCCGGGACCGAGCGAAGCGAGGACCCGAGTCGAAATCTCCGCAGCGTGCGTTTGGTGGTGACCGCCTCAACAGTGGTCACGGTGACGAGCTCGGCCGACAGAGGTTTCGACACGCCTCGTCGCTACGCTCCTCATCGGCTCAACCACCAACCGTTTCTTGCTGATTGAGCCGGGACCGAGCGAAGCGAGGACCCGAGTCGAAATCTCCGCAGCGTGCGTTTGGTGGTGACCGCCTCAACAGTGGTCACGGTGACGAGCTCGGCCGACAGAGGTTTCGACACGCCTCGTCGCTACGCTCCTCATCGGCTCA